>JAIULZ010000290.1 GCA_022565805.1 Balneolales bacterium | reverse complement strand
GGGTTACAATACCGTTCATGCCTAACGGCATTGTTCGGAATCGAGTTTCGAAGAATAAAACCGACACTTTAATGCGCGGTGTGTATTCGCGCGCCTTGCTTCACCCTCCCACACCGGGCTATGGATATCTCGCCGCGTTGCGGTTGGGTTTTGATTTGCTAATCTGTTTTTGAACCAACCCCTCGGTCTCCCGTCTTCGGTCTTCTTTTTTTAAAAAAAACGATTGCTCAAAAATCCTAAATAGAACACGCAAAAGCTCACCCTAACTTCTACTTTTCGGCAGGGTGAAATAAAACACGCTTCCTTTTCCCGGCTCAGATTTCGCCCAAATTTTTCCGCCGTGTATTTCAACGATTCTACTGCATGCTGCCAGACCGATGCCGGTACCGGGTATGCTGTCGTGGGAATGCAGGCGCTTCATAAACTCAAATATTTTTTGAGCATACTTTTGATCAAAGCCAATGCCATTGTCTTTGATTGAAATCTGCACTTCATTTTCGGTTTCTGTGCTGCCTACTGTAATTTCAGGAGGAGCCGCAGAACGGTATTTAATGGCGTTGCCAAGCAGGTTCTGGAAAAGGCGCATCAGCTGTATTCTATCACCCAAAATCTTTGGTAAATCCGAAACAGAAATCACAGCTTTACTAGAATCAATTTCGTAATGCAGTATGCTAACCGCAGAATTACATACTTCTTTTAAACAAATTTCTTCAAATGTTTTGTCGGCTCCGTCTATTTTTGAATAATCGAGCAGGTCTTTAATCATCAGTTTCATTCTGCTCGTATTATTTTCGATAAGAGAATAATACGTTTCCCCGTCGCTATCTGAGGTGAAGTATCCCTTTCTTTTCATCATAGCCAATAACATACTTATCGAGTTAAGCGGAGCCTGTAAATCATGAGAAGCTGTATAGGCGAATTGTTCCAGTTCTTTGTTTATTTGTTGAAGGCGCTGAACGGTTTCTTCAGCCTTTTTTTTCGCTATCATTAACTCCAGCTCATACTGTTTTCGCTGCGTGATGTTAAGCACAGAAAACCGGTATACAGGTTTATTATGCGGTGTATTTTCTATTCTCCGGGCATTTATTAGCGCTGGTAATTTGCTGTCGTTTCTGCCTTTAATATCTATGTTAATTTCGTGGACATCTCCCTGCATTTGAAGTAGCGGCATTATGTGTGTCTCAAAGTAAATCTTGCCTCCAATGCTTAGCAAATCCTGAAACTTTTTTTTAAAGAGAATTTCGCTTCGTTCGTAGTTTAGCCATTCAAGTAGAGTATTATTTATATTAATTATGGAGCCGTCGGTATGCATAGAAAGATAGCCAAAAGGAGCATTTTGGTAGAGGTCTTCTGCATCTTCTGAGAAAGGCTGCTTGTCCAAGGCTTAATTTTTTAAGTAGCTGTCTATATTTGAAATTACCTGATCGGGATCCGTAAGATGCGGGCAGTGACCAGAGCTGTTAAGAAGAACATATGTGCTGTTTGGTATTTTGGTATGTACATATTTACCGACTTCAACCGGTGCTATTACATCCGGATTACATTGTAGTATTAGAGCCGGATTTATAAGCCTCAATAAATCGCTACGGTTATCGCTCAGAAAAGTTACTTTGGCAAAATGTTTGGCTATATCCGGATTCATTGAGCAAAAGCTGTTTTTGAGCTCCTCCGAAAATTCGGGTTTCTCCTCATTACCAATAATAACTGGTGTTATAAAGCTCGACCAACCAAGATAGTTGCTTTCTAAAGTTGTTATGAGCTCATCAATATCTTCCTTGCTGAAGCCACCGATATAATCATCTTTATTTATGTAGCATGGAGATGGGCCAATAAAAATTAATTTCTCATATACCTCGGGACGGTCAGCTGCTGCAAGTAGGCCTATCATACTGCTAACGGAATGCCCACAAAAAATAATGTTTTGCAGGCTAAGTTCATCACAAATTTCGTTTAGATCATCTGCATATCCCTGCAGAGAACTGTACTTTTCGAAGTCATAGGCAGATATATCCGATTTTCCAGAGCCAACGTGATCAAAAACTACGATTTTGTAGTCTGTGTCAAACGCTGGTGTAATAAATCGCCACATATTCTGGTCGCAACCATAGCCATGCGCAAATACAATCGGCTGGCTGCCCTTTCCAAATATTTTTACGTTGTTGCGGGATAATATGTCGGAGTTCATGGGTATCATTCTTCATTTTAAAGTTTAAATCCCCTAATTCATCAATCTTTCAGCTATGCTAAGCTACAAAGCGAATGGCCTGCGTTTCAGTCAAATATTTAATATCTGGTAGTATTTAAGTAAGAATAAGAAAATAGATAACTGTATGGTAATATTAGTTTGTGTCTTTATAAAAGATACGAATCAACCGGTTATGGCATTTTCTATATTATATCTGATAATTAACTCTCTGTCAATGATATAAATTCATGGGAGAGTTTTTCTTTTTATAGTTTTTTTTGTTTATAAATTTAAAACTCCTGAGCGGCACATTCTCCCCGAAGCTTCGGTTTTAAAAACTTGT
>JAIULZ010000289.1 GCA_022565805.1 Balneolales bacterium | reverse complement strand
TTGCTCCGGCGTCGAATACGAACAAAATAGAAGGTTTTTCAAAGCCTTCTACTATAGTAACGTTAAGCGAACTAAGTTGATTTTTAAAATAATTACTTACCTCTAAAACAGACTGTTCAAAGGTTGTTTTTTTTGCAAAACTTTTCCGTAGTATGCCGACTACGGAACTCAAATAGTTGAACTGAGCCAATTATTTAATTAACAAATAATATGACTGACGAAGACGACTTAGTAAAAAAACATGCAGATATGCACTTTGTTCATTTCTTGTCCCATTGACTTATCAAAACTGGAAACCTTAAAACAATATTTTTCAGATGATGCACTTAGGTATACTTTTCATGCTTTTATTCGGACTCCAGGATTCAGAATCCGATTATTTCAATCAGCTGGTGAAAATCGGAACCGCCGGTGAATATACCTTCGCAGCACAAAATGGCAATGAGCACATGCTTTCGCTGATGGATGATGAGCTCAACACGTTAAAAGAGTTTGTTCGCAAAGGAAACGGTCCGGGGGAAATGACCCAAATCGATGCGCTCACCTTCAGCGAGGAAACCAATTTCTTCTACATAGCCGGAGGCGGTAAACTTCTGGTTCTTAGCTTAGATGGCGTTATCGAATCCGAAGAGCAGCTGGGCTTCCTGAACGTAAGTGACCTTGCCTATTCTGATGGAATTCTCTACATCGGTCTTATGGATATGATGCCCTCACAGGAGACCCGCGATATACAGTCTGTGCAGATATACAATCTCAGCGAGAATACAAGGCAGTTTGTTTCAGTCCCGTTTGATCACATAACCGTAGAACCGGCTAACAGATTGGATCGGGTTCCTTTTATGCGATTCCAAACGAAACTCACCCTATTGAATGATGAGCTTTATTTTATCGTGACCGGAAATCCGGTGGTGTATAAACTTGTGGAAGAGGAAGCCGTTTCATTTTACGCGAGCAGCGGGTTTCCAGAGGCACCATTTGTAATATCATACAATGAAAGCATGGGCACGTACGGTTTTCGAACACCATCAATATTTAACTCCCTCAGCAGCAGCGAGGACTATCTGATTCTTACCAACGGTAACCAACACAAGCACGTTTTTGTGGAGCACTCGGTGTATGTGATAGACAGCACAACCGCGACGTCTCACTTAACGACTACTATAGTAGACGCAGATACCAGCGACATAACATGCCTCAACGCCTCCACCGCCCACGGCAAGTTGTTCTTTTATGAATGCATGTTTCAGGTTTCGTATACGGTTGAAAAGTCCGATTTGAATGGCTTTGTGGGTGAGTTATAGAGAGGTATAAAACTTAAACTAAAGCTTAATAAATAAATGTTTAGACATTGGTTAACACTCATTAAGTCACCAGCAGTTGTATCATCAACTGCTGGTATTTTCTTATTTCTGCTTTTTGTACAACTGGCAGCTGCTCAGTCTCTGGAAATTCCACATCACACATTTGGATCTCTCACTGCGGATGACAAAGTTGAAAGGGTAAATCTTAATTCTGTCGAAATCACTGAAATGCGAAATGCTAACGTGTTTAATGAAGAGTTTTATAAAGATGGAAAGCAATATTTTCACGGTCGTCTTGTTTCAACTGTTTTTTTTAATGGTAATATGTACGTCGCAGATAGTAGTCATCAGCATATCTATCGTGTACATCAAGATGGTAGTTTGGAATGGGTTGTTGGGAGAAGTGGACGTGGCCCAAGTGAATTTTTAGATATTTATCACATTGAAGCTTCAGAAGATTTCATTTTTGTACACGATCGTGGACAATTAAAAGTAGTAGTTTTTGATAAAGAATTCTCTCAAGTTGGAGAATTTAATACCGCATTTCTTGGGCGCACAGCTGTTGGAAGTTCATTAATTTTGACTCCTTCACCTTTCGGAAGCACTGATATGTTTGATGTTAGAAAAGCCGATTTTCCGTTTACTCATCTTGGAACATTTAAAGAAAATCTTATTCCGAGAGGAATGCAACCAGCGGCGTACAGAATTCCTCTGGTTTCTGGTAATAAAAGTGCTGATTTTGCTACAAATATAAATGGTACACCATATCTCTTTCTATTTGACAATGATTTAAATCATTTTAAAACTATAAGGCTTATAAGTAATCGTATAGATGAAACCGTATCTGAAAATCCTGAGCTTGTACCTGTTGCCAGTGCAGATATTCAATCCGGAGGTGTTAGGTCTATTTTTGCCCAGCTTATTTTGAGTGATGACGGAAGCTTATATGTTAGCGACTACTATACATTATACCGTTTTAATGTAAGTGAAAACACAATTAGGGTTGAGTACGCTTATCATTTCTTTGCTCCCACTGAATTAACTGACACCGTGTCAGATGCAAATTCTTCACCGATAACAATTCCTGGATTTGTTATGAATAAAGCACAAAATGAAATCTGTGTACTTGCTATGGCTTATAACAGCATGTTCTGTTATGAATATCCACATGAGAAATGATATTTATTGCTTTAATATTGGGCCAAAACAAATAGAGGATATTGTAACTTATGATTATTCATGTGCTGGATTCTTTGGTCGGAAAAAAGCAGAAAGCTACGCAAACTTTCCG
>JAIULZ010000288.1 GCA_022565805.1 Balneolales bacterium | reverse complement strand
TTTGCTCCGGCGTCGAATACGAACAAAATAGAAGGTTTTTCAAAGCCTTCTATAAGAAATCAACGGGTTCGCTTATTTCACATTAATGATTTTTGTGTAAATTGTACAGTAGTTTACAATTAAATTATGCTAATTAAGTTTAGTTTCTTCACTAAGTCTATTCCCCGTAGCAGAGTAAAAAGTTATCTGTAGTAAGGTAAAATAAAAGCCTCCTGTAATTTATTTAACCGGATAAATACAGAAATTGAATGACCTACTTTGGAAACCTGCAATACAAAAATTATTATGCAGAGGGGTTTCAGGCTACCGTAGGTTACATTTAAGCTGATGCGTATATTAACGGGCTTTGATTCGACAGTGTTTTTGGGTATTAATGGGGAATTTTTACCTTTGCAGACTGTTATATGAAAATGTTTATAATTACAATTACGCTTTGATAGTTTGCTGTATATCTATTTAAACAGCGGTGGTTTTAGCAATAAATAGTACTAGGGGGGCTTTGAATATCTTCTATTATTGCAGGTAGGGAAATTATGCAAATACATGCCAAACATAATCTTAACTAATCACTATTATGTCATTAATTGTTGATTTTAATACAATACCGGAGATGTTTTACGAGCTTTCCATGAAGTGGAAAGGAAAGCAAAAAACGGCTTTCGCGTTTAAACCCTCAGGAGATGAACCATATTCAGAAATCAAGTGGGAAAAAGTTATTAAGGATGTGAATGCGCTGAGTGCATACATGCTTGATAACGGTATGAAGCCGGGCGATCGCTTTGCCATTCTTAGCGAAAACCGCTATGAATGGGCTGTGGTAGACTTTGCGGGTCAGCTGGCAGGTGGTATTAACGTGTCTTTATATGCTACACTGCCGCCTGAGCAATGCGAGTATATAATTAATGATTCTGAGTCGAAATTCTTTTTCGTTTCAACCGGAATACAGCTGAAAAAAGCGGTTGAGATTAAATCTAATACCAAATCTGTAAAGCAGATTATCGCTTTCGATACTCCTCCCAATAAATCTTTGTTAGAGCAAAAAGACGTATTTTTATTTGATCAGGTTCTTGAAAAAGGGCGGGAGAAATTTCAGGAGTATGCAGATAGAATTGTAGAAATCCGATCTAATGTAAAACCGGAAGATACAAGCACGTTTATTTATACTTCCGGCACCACCGGAAATCCCAAAGGGGTAATGCTGTCTAACAATAACCTCGTTAGCAATGTTAAGGCCGCTCACAAAATTATAGATATTGGGCCCGACGACAGAACACTTTCATTTTTGCCGCTTTGCCATGCCTTTGAACGTGTTGCCGGCTATTATGCTATTATGGGTGGCGGTGCCGAAATATTCTATGCAGAAAGTGTAGACACGGTCTCTAAAAACCTTACCGAAGCACGTCCCACTATTGTAATTAGCGTGCCGCGTCTTTTTGAGAAGATGTACAATATTGTGCTTAAGAATGTGCAGGCGGGTTCTAATATTAAGCAGGGAATTTTTAACTGGAGTATAAATGTGGGCCGGAAGTCAGTTAAATCCGATGGATTTATTCTTGGCTTACAAAAGAAAATTGCCGATCGTTTAGTTTTTAACAAATTGAAGGAGCGAACCGGAGGCCGTGTTCGTATTTTTGTGTCTGGTGGTGCCGCTCTTCCGGCTGATATCGGTAACTTTTTTCAGGCAGCAGGTCTTCGCATTACCGAGGGCTACGGGCTTACCGAAACCTCTCCGGTTATGACGGTTAATCCTTTTGGGGGTGAACGTTACGGTACTGTTGGTCATGTTTTGCATGGAGTTACCGTTGGTATTCAAAGAGTCGCAGACGGTAAGGTAATTGCCCAACTTAGCGGCGACTCGTATCCTTCTAATCTTAGCTCCGAAGAAGGCGAAATTCTTTGTAAGGGCCCTAATGTGATGCAGGGCTATTATAAAAAAGAAAAAGAAACCAAAGAAGTTATTGATGATGACGGCTGGTTTCATACCGGAGATATTGGCCGCTTCGACAACGGATATCTGCAAATTACAGATCGCCTTAAGCACATGATCGTAAATGCTGGTGGTAAGAATATCTATCCCGGACCTATCGAAGACGGGATAAAAACAAGTTTGTATGTAGATCAGGCCGTTGTAGTGGGCGAAGCTCAGCAGTTTATGTCTGCTTTAATTGTGCCGGATTTTGAAGCGCTTCGTGGTTATTGTAAGCAAAATAATATTGAAGCTGCCCGAACAGACCATGAGCTGATTAATCAGGAAGAAATCAAAAAACTTTTTGATAAAGAACTTCGCCTGATGAATAAAAAATTGGCTTCACATGAAAAGGTAAGACAGTTCAGACTGTTACTCGAGCCTTTTACCGTCGAAAATGGAATCCTCACTCCAACTATGAAAGTAAAGCGTAAAGTACTTGAACAGCGCTATGCCGATCTGATTGCTCAAATCTATGCCGAAGATTAAGTTGCAATAAAAAAATCCTGATTCTTAAAATGAATTAGCTTTAATAATTGCTGATTCTGCCTGATACGCCTGTAGAGGTACATTTTCGTTTCCTTATGGAAGCTTCGAATCGTAAAGCTACAGTTCCGACTCAGGCGG
>JAIULZ010000287.1 GCA_022565805.1 Balneolales bacterium | reverse complement strand
AAAAAGTTTGATATTTTGCTTGACTTTTAACGGTATAACTGACCTCTGACTACTGACCCTCGGTCCTCCGTCTTCGGTCCTCGGTCATTTAAGGCCTCGGCCACTAACTTCTGACCGCTGACCACTGACCACTGACCTCGCTCCTCCGTCAAATTATGCCGAATTTAAACTAAGCGGAAACTACGATCCAGAATGGCGTCGTCCAGCTGGTTTTGAGGCAAAAATACCGGCGCCTGCCGCTTGCCCAAGCCGGGAACAACCCCACTCATCACCCTGTTAAAAACGGCCCGCTCCGAATAAAATCTGCTCAAAAGCCCTATATCATAATCTTCGAAATTCTCAGCAAAACCGCCGGAACAGCTTCTGTGCTCTGCAGCCAGTTTCCGCAAATGAATCAGTTCATTCGATTCGCCCGATAAATACGCGCCAACTATTGATAAAATACGGCTAAAGCCAAATTCGAAGGAATGCGCAAACGTGCGTGGTGTAAGTACATTCATGAGCCGTCCGGGAAAGCTCGCATCATATTTGGCTTGTGGAGCAGCGCTGTTTCTTTGTAAGGTGATGGCATCTGAGTAGAGAAAAAGCGTACGATGCAGGGCGCCAAGCGATGAACGCACAAACTGATGCCCCTTAAACGCGCCGAAAACTTCATTCCTGAGCTCATCATTTTTGGAAGCGGGTTCCGACATGCGGATGGTCAGACGTATTTCATTTTGCCTTTCATTGCTTTCGAGATGTATAAAATAGTAGGTCTTGAACGCTTTATTCGCGCTGTTAAACTCTGGCTGAAAATGTCTGATTTGCGCATTTTCCAGCAAGAGCGCCTCATATTCGGTTTCGCACTCATCCCAGCTGATATAGGCGGTGTTGCGAATGAGCCGGATGATTTTAGAGGAAGCTGTTTTTCGTGATGCGTTTTTATAGCTAAAAAGTCGTTTGCGCAGGTTGCCGGCTTTCCCGACGTACAAAACGTGGTCGTTGGCTCCCCGAAAATAATATACACCGGGAATTTCAGGGAGCGAATCCCAAAATTCCAGGCCGGTCTTTTCTACCAGCGGATTCTCTACTTCGATTAAACTAAATTGTTCTCGGGGGACGGGCATTTTTTTCAGGTAACAGGTAACAGGTAACAGGGGGCAGCGGTCAGAAGTCAGAAGTCAGTCAGTGATGGGTTGGCATGAAGAATTTTAGGCTTTTAGTATTAAACTCACCATTCACCATTCACAATTCACAATTTCCAATCATTATCCTTAAGATTAGTTTGTAAATCTGGCTATGACTTTTAACTTAGAGGGCATCGTTAAAACGACTGACATCAAAAGATATTAAGAACCGACTTTCCGTCACAAAATTATTACATGTTTCACACCTCTTATATTGAGATCAACAAGAAAGCGTACCATAACAATTTATCGTGGTTGCGCAATCGATTTGGCACAGATACGGTTTTCTCTTCTGTGATAAAAGGGAACGCATACGGTCATGGTATTGAGCACATGCTGCCGCTTGCCGAGGAGTTTGGAGTAAGGCATTTTTCTGTATTCAGCGCCGATGAGGCTTTGCGGGCGTTTAAAACAAGCAGAGACAACAGCGAGATCATGATTATGGGAATGATAGATGATACCGAGCTGGAGTGGGCTATACAGGAGGGCGTTCAGTTTTATGTTTTTGAAAAAGAAAGGCTCGAAAAAGCGGCCAAAACTGCAGAAAGACTAAAAAAAGCCGCCAGAATTCATGTAGAGCTGGAAACCGGAATGTACCGGACCGGCTTTAATAAAGAAGAGCTTTTAGCCTGTATCCCTATTCTGAGGGATCATCCTTACATACAAATTGAAGGCTTGTGTACTCATTTTGCCGGTGCAGAAAGCGTGAGTAACTATCTGAGGGTAAAGAATCAGATGAAGGCGTATGAGCGCTTTGTTAGAATGCTTCATAAAGCGGGCGTGTCTTTCAAAAAATGCCACACGGCCTGCTCAGCCGCGTCCATACGCTATCCTAAAACAGCAATGGATATGGTTCGGGTTGGAATTGCGCAATATGGACTTTGGCCCAATATGGAAACCTATCTTCAGGAAATCGTGGAAAACAATAAAACAACGGATCAGCAGGCCGATCCCTTAGAACGCGTAATTAGCTGGAAGAGTCAGGTAATGAGCACAAAAGTAGTTCCGGCGAATCGGTTTATCGGCTACGGAACCAGTTTTCTAACCAACGAAACTACTCGAATCGCTACCGTGCCGGTAGGCTATACCCACGGATTTAACCGGAGTTTGAGCAATCTCGGCCGCGTACTTATTAACGGAAAAAGAGTGCCCGTAATCGGCCTTGTAAACATGAATATGATGATGGTAGACGTAACAACCGTCGAAACCGTAAAGCGCGGCGACACCGTAACGATTATTGGTAAGGAAGGTCATATAGACATGACCATTTCATCATTTTCAGAATTATCGAGCAGACTCAACTACGAAACCCTCGCCAGACTACCGCAGGATATCCCGCGACGAATTGTGAATGGATAGGGGGAATTGGAGAGTGGGGGAGAGTGGGAGAGTGTGGGAGAGTGGGAGAGTGGGATGGTAATTTTTGGATGAATACGACCGGAGACCGGAGACGGAGGACGGAGGGTAGAAATCAGACGGCAGATATTGACAGTTAACAATTAACAATGAATTATTACTCCGTAGCCCATCAAATTACAAGAAAGAAACTGCGTAACTCCGTGTCATACTCAGTGA
>JAIULZ010000286.1 GCA_022565805.1 Balneolales bacterium | reverse complement strand
TCACCCGGGGCTCACGGCCGGGCTTCGCTGCGGCCTGCCACCCCGGGCTACGGATTTGTCGCCGCGTTGCGGCTGGGGTTTTGTGGAATTAATCAGTTTCCATATAGTACCTTCGGTCAGCCGCCTTCATTCCCAAAAATCGTAGTTCATAATATGAGACCTTATCTGGCCTTGCGAGAAAATGGCGTTAAGAACCGCAGCGAAATGGAGCGTTAAAACTCCAGCGAATTTGCACAGATAACGCTGATTCATTCTATTATTCCTGGTCTAAAAATGTCTTTAAGTTGATAATCTAATTCACGTTTCATCGGTCTTTATTCATTCTGGAAAAATTCACCATTCAAAATTCACCATTTACCATTAGGAGCAAAGCGACTCAAAACAGTAAGAATTCTGCTATTGGTAAGGATTAATTAAGGCATGAAAACTTTACCTATCTGTTAAACTGAGAATGTTATGGTTTCTAGAACCCGTATCGAAGTTGTAATTCATTCTCAATTAACTTAAAATATCCCAAAAGAAATATTACTCTTAACTATAATTCTAGTTCAGGATCTAGATGATATGCAAATAATCTCTATGAAAAAAATCCCCATAATACTTCTGCTCTTATTCCCCTTTTGGGGATGCTCCGGTGGTTCAGGCAGCGCTGAATCTGATAAGCCAACAGTTCAGAACACAGAATTGAAACCTTCTATTTTTAAGTTAAATGGTAAAGAACTGCTTAATCCCCGAAGTATTTCTATAGCGGATTCTGTACTTATTGTTGTTGAGTCGGCGGTACCAAATAATTTTATTAGTATGTTTAGCATAAATGATGGAAATCTGCTATTTGAGGATGGCGTGCGGGGCAGAGGTCCGGGCGAGTTCTCGGAAATCATTCAGCATACTGTTTCTATGAAGGGTGACCAAAATAGCAATCCATCCATTTTTGACTGGGTAAGCAAAAATATTCATGAGTTAGATGTTCACTCAACTATTGTTAATAATGCGTTTGAATTTCGGAACAGGCATATCTTAACTCCCGAATTTATGCTTGTACAAAGGGCCTCGATACTGAATGACAGCACAGCAATAGCAGCCGGGGGTATGTATCAGGCAGAATTCGCTACAATTGATTTTAAAAATGATGGAGTGAATTTCATAGCATATAATCAAATCGAACATCACCCGGACCACAGAAGCCTGATTGATTTAAGACGCGGAGAAATTGCCGTAAATTTCAGAAATGAGTCAATTGTGCATGCTTCAAAGTGGTTTCCTAACTTTGCTATATACGACTTTAATCTGGAGCAGAAACACATTGTAAAGCTAAAAGATTATGATGTAGATCATATTTTGGCTTTACCTGAAAATGAGCGGGTACTGTATATAAAAGATATAAAAACAACAGACGATTCTATATGGGTACTCTATATTGGAAAAACGTATGAAGAAATGGAGGAATATAAAGAGGATGAAGCATATAATCGCAGTTCACATATATCAAAAGTTTTTCGCTATAACTTTTCTGGCGAGTTACTAGAAACTTTCACCCTGTTAGACGGCTACTATCAGTTCATGGAATTTGATGAAATTAATAACAGACTGTTTACAATAGATATCATGAAAGACGATGACAACATTGTGTATTTCCAGCTGTAAAAGCCATTTGTGAAACTATTATTTGTATGAGGAAAAGCTTTTCTTGTTAGATGTGGATTTCATGCTCGATCAGCCACTGGATTGGTTGCAAAAAATAAATTTGTCAACTGGCGGGAAAGAGTCTGTATTTGGAGTTCCTGCAAATGAGCTTGGTAATGGTATTGTTTTAACCGGAAGGTCAGCCGGATACGGAGAGGTTTTTTGTCATATAGCAGTCTTTTCAGGTCTGTTGGCCTGTTTTTCAGCTTAAAATAATGAACTTCTTTTTGGCAAGTCGCCCATACACAAGCAAGGGTTTATAGAGGTTCTCGACAGGTCCCATCTATTCGGTGCGGCAGCCAGCGCAGTAATCGGTAAATCACCTGATGATGAGCTAATGAGCAGAGGTGTTGCCGTTTCTGAAAACTACATATTTAGGATCACATGCAATTCCTGGGGAGTTGCTGATTATCCGAAAAGTTTAGAAAGCCTGAACAGGAAATATGTGACGTCAACAACCCCGCGCTGGTTTGCCCTGAACAGCTTTACTTTTGCATTAAATGATTCAGCTGAGGCATTCGTTGATCGGTTATTAAAGTAGTTAACGATCGTTTCCAGGTGGTAATACAGACTTTTAGCACAGCTGTAGAACAGGTTCATTTTGTAGGTATAGGTGTCATCAATCCACTGCTGGATACCTTGCTTCGCTTTCTTGACACAGGTTCCGTTATATACCAGCAATAGCTTTTGGGAATGATTGTAAGCCGCTTCTAATTCCGAATGGCACTGAAAAGCAAAACTTACTCGGATGCTTTGGCGAAGTTTCCAGCGCACGCGTGGTTGCGATAAACTATGGCAACACCGCGCGAGCAGCTGTTTGGGCGTATCTCCTCTCACAAGTTCGGGGCTTTTGTATTGTTAATCTGTTTTTCGGGAATAGGCGATTTCTAAGACTTTTTAACAGCAGAGAATTTTAATTCGATTGAAGAAGCAAAAAAAAAGCTTAGCTGATCAATAAAGAAAAATCTTTCTAAAGATCTTCAAAAACCTGTGATTAAGATCGGGTTCGTAGCTGAAACTCGACAGTAAAATCCAGCTAATAGCTTATAGATACTATCAGTAGTGTCCGGTTAAAAGTCGAAGAGCCCCAATTGGTTACGGGAATGGAG
>JAIULZ010000285.1 GCA_022565805.1 Balneolales bacterium | reverse complement strand
TAAACACATCAAAGTGATAATCTCACATGATTATGTCACCCATAACCAAATTATAGGCTATCAAATTGTAGGTCTAAAATCACTTTTGCTGATCCCTCTATTCGAACTGCCACAGTTGAGTAAATATAAAGGAAAATACAATCTTCAGATTTTAAGAAAAAAAAGCCACCACATTTAATATGGTGGCTTTTTTTGTTACAATCATTGAATCATCAGGGTTTTAGCAGAGCATCGATTATGGCATTAAGAGTTTGGCTTGGGCGCATCGCTTGCGCGGCTTTTTCGGAATCAGGATGATAATAACCGCCTATTTCCTGCGGTTTACCCTGAGCGCCAATTAGCTCTGCGTTTATTTTTTCTTCTGAGGCTCTCAGTTCGCTGGCCATTTCCTTAAACTGCGCTTTTAGTTGCGCATCTTCCTCTTGCGAGGCCAAAGCCTCTGCCCAGTACAGAGCCAGATAAAAATGCGAACCGCGATTGTCTATCTTACCCAATCGTCTCGCCGGAGATTTATCTTCGTCCAAGAATTTCTCGGTTGCTTTATCGAGCGTTTGCCCCAGCACTTTAGCTTTCGGATTTGAAAATACACGAGCCAGGTGCTCTAAAGAAACCGCCAGTGCCAGGAATTCTCCAAGGGAATCCCACCTGAGATATCCTTCTTCCACAAACTGCTGTATATGCTTAGGTGCAGAACCGCCGGCGCCTGTTTCAAAAAGCCCGCCACCATTCATAAGCGGCACAATAGATAACATCTTGGCCGATGTTCCCACTTCAAGAATCGGGAATAAGTCGGTGAGATAATCCCGAAGTACATTACCAGTAACGGAAATAGTATCCTGCCCTTTCTTCATCCGTTCAAGCGAAAACATGGTCGCTTCTACCGGTGCCATTATGTGGATATCCAGCCCACTGGTATCGTGCTCTTTCAGGTAAACATCCACTTTTTTTATCAATTCAGCATCATGAGCACGCTGCTTATTAAGCCAGAATACAGCTGGTGTTTGCGATTCACGAGCTCTTCGCACGGCAAGGCCAACCCAGTCGCGAACCGGTGCATCTTTGGTCTGGCACATCCTGAAAATATCACCGGGCTCAACTGCTTGACTCATCAGCTCTTGTCCATCCATATCCTGCACAATAACGGTACCTGCTTCACTCATTTGGAAGGTCTTATCATGCGAGCCGTACTCCTCTGCTTTCTGAGCCATTAGTCCCACATTAGAAATACTGCCCATAGTAGCCGGATCGAAGGCTCCGTTTTCGCGGCAAAAGTCGATAGTCGCCTGATACACACCGGCATAAGAACGATCTGGAATTACGGCTTTGGTTTCCTGCAACTTATCGTCTTTGTTCCACATACAGCCGGAAGAGCGTATCATCGATGGCATAGATGCATCAATAATTACATCGGATGGTACATGAAGATTGGTAATACCTTTATGTGAATTTACCATTGCCAAATCGGGCGCACCGGCATAAACGGCGTCTATTGCGTCTTTAACTTCTTGCTCTTTCTCATGCCCCTTAATACGGGCATAAACATCACCGAGACCATTTTTGGTATCAACACCCAGTTCGGCAAAAAGCTCAGCATATTTCTCGAATACATCCTTATAAAAAACTTCCACAAATGCGCCAAAAATGATAGGGTCTGAGACTTTCATCATAGTAGCTTTCATGTGCAGAGAAAAAAGTACACCTTGTTTTCTTGCGGCTTCTATTTCTTTGGCTGCAAATGCGCGCAGTTGAGACATGCTCATAACAGCAGAGTCAATAATTTCTCCAGACTGTAGCCCAAGACCCTCCTTTAAAACCAGAGACTCTCCTGCTGTATTTTTAAAAACTATATTCACCTTAACCGGAGCCGGGACCGTAAGCGACTTTTCGCTGCCAAAAAAGTCACCGCCATCCATGCTTGAGACATGCGATTTAGAATCTTTAGCCCACTTACCCATTGAATGCGGATGTTTTCTTGCATAGTTTTTCACAGCCGCCGGAGCTCTCCGGTCGGAATTACCTTCGCGTAAAACGGGATTAACAGCAGAGCCCAAGACTTTACCGTACAAACTTCTTATCTTTTTTTCTTCATCTGTCGAGGGTTCATCAGGAAATTCGGGTACCATATAGCCTTGCTCCCTAAGCTCCTTAATAGCTGCTTTGAGCTGTGGTACAGATGCCGAAATATTCGGGAGTTTAATGATGTTGGCTTCCTTTGTTTTTGCAAGCTCACCTAATTCATGAAGATGATCGCCAATTCGCTGCTCATCCGATAAATATTCCGGGAAATGTGCCAGTATACGACCGGCAAGGGAAATATCTCTCGTTTCTACCTTTACGCCAGCCCTCGAAGCAAATGCGCTGATAATAGGTAAAAAAGAATACGTTGCAAGCATGGGTGCTTCGTCGGTAAGGGTGTATATGATTCCGGGTGTTTTTGTCATGAATTTTCCCTGTAATTTTTTTGAGTTCAAGCGGATTTTAAAATACAATACGTTAATTTTGATGGTGCCAAAATAGGGTTTCCAGCGCTATAATTAAAGTTTTAACCATTAGAATACTTTTAGTATGCCCCTCTAATACCTGAATGCATTTTTAACAGGCTAAGACCGCTTTAGCCTAAGCATGCATACTACTATGAGCCATTATTTAAAGCTTATGGTACGCTTTGTGCCCGATTTATTGATTAATTACTCAATTGTCGCAGTTCAAACTCAGTGATTATAGAGTAAAGTTTATTAAAGTTTTCATGACTTTATTAATTCTAAACAATAGCAGACCTCTTACTTAAAAGAAGCTTTCCTACC
>JAIULZ010000284.1 GCA_022565805.1 Balneolales bacterium | reverse complement strand
TCATTTCACAGCTTCGCTTCCGTGACTCCCATCTTTGGGCTTCACGTTTCTTAAACAGCATTCAAAGTTGTTCGCAGTTTTTTTTACTGCTTGATACTACTTCTTTTTTCTTTCAAAACCTGCTATTCAGGCAGCTTTTTTTTAGCTATATCCCTGCAGGAAATTCATAGGTCTAATTTGGCCCAAAAACGAAGGAAACGCTGTTTTTGAGCAAGATTCAGATACATTTTAGCTCCATCAAACTAAAAGCCCTCATCGCGGGCACTTAATCACTTGATTAAGCAATGGCCAAATACCTGTCCTCGGCATTCTATACAGTACAGGGATGTGGTTCCATCGCCACGAAATAAAAGCAAGGAGCAGATGTAGCTTAAGTCGTTAGCGTTTGCCTGTATGATGATAAAGCTTTATTGTGATATTCATAGTATTGTTTTTTCCATGTCTTACATAAATATATTGGTAACTGCTGTGTGTTCGCAGAGGCAGCTTGACTTATCCTTATGAAGTATAAATTTCCCTGAAGATCGAAGGTGATGCAGCCAAAATAAGCGATGTTGAAGTCCCTAAGATATAATTCCACTTATACGTATTGTGTTTCACAATAAAAACTGAAGTATAGCTAAGCTATGTATGCCTGCAGCATCGGCACAGAGCCGATATTGTGAATGCAATCTGCATAAGGTAATTTCGGGTGTAAACAGGCTTTAGAAGTATTCAAATAACCAAAAAAAATGAACGAGAGCGCCTTTTTTTCGAGTTCACCTGCAAGCTTATAAAATAATAGTCCTGATTATTAAAAAACAGCAACATTTTGCACATAGAGCAGAATGACAGACCTTTTCTTTGCGTAAGTCCCCGCCAATGGCCGCCCACTCAAAAAAACGCGCACTATATTAGGGTATGCTTTGCATAAAAAAAGCCGTACCTGCAGCATAAACTGCAAATACGGCTCGAATTAAACATCCGTACATCCTTTAAAGCAGGATGCATCGATTTCTAATATCACTCGCAAAAAGCATTAAAAATCATCGTCAGATCATCGGCTACTTCGGTAGCGGAGCGGCCTTCAACGCGATGACGCGGAATCATGGCCTTTACTTCGCCATCTTTAAAGAAAGCGAATGATGGTGATGATGGCGGGAAGTCTGCCAGAAATTCACGGGCTTTTGCGGTGGCCTCACGGTCCTGACCGGCAAATACGGTGTAAATGTGCTCGGGTTTTTTGTCGTTTTCGAGCGCAATTTTAACCGCGGGACGCGCATTTCCTGCCGCGCATCCACAAACCGAGTTAATAACAAGCAGCATAGAGCCACTCGCTGTTTTTTCCATTACTTCCGTTACTTCTTCGGGAGTCGTTAGCTCTTTTACCCCAATATCGGTGAGTTCTTTTCTCATCCATGAGGTGTCGGGTCCGATTCCAAATCCAAATTGCATAGTCGTTATCTTTTTTTGGTTCACCAGCTACATAGCAGTGTACTGCACTACATTGCGAACAGCCGGAAGGTGGTTTACATTAGTTTCTACTCAATTCTTTAAAAATCATTTCATACTTCATACTTCATGCTACATACATCGACAGATAGATTCTGCACTACATCAAGCACGGGCCTGATTATTTATTTGAATTGATTTGATCTATTACAGCGCATCATTCTATATCCTGCAAAATTCGGGCCATATCCCGAAATATATGCTTTCTTTTCAGGAATTGTTTTTCTGAAAAGATCTGCCTTAGTATCTTGCTAATGGTTTCCCAAACAGGTATTCCAAAAGCGGAAAACAGCTTGATGATGCCTTACGGTTAGATCATTAAGGGCGCATTAGCTGCGAGGCGACCTTCTATCCTAACTAAGATTATCCGTATTTTAAACAGCTGATGGCATCTGCCCGGGAAAGGCACAAAACGAAACAAGCTGAAAACCGGTTATGCCAAAACAAAATTCGGCACAGCTAAACTTTGTTGTAATATAACATTTTCCGCTGGCAATTAGTGCCTCCGGCAATCATTCCAAAAATTGATTCATGATTACATGCAGTATGCACGGCAGCCCGCTTCCCGCCTGGTTTGCCCTACTCCTTTCCGGAATTATAGCACTCGCTTTAACAGGCTGTTCCGGCACCAAAAGCGTGCAAAGTGTACAGGCTCCGTCTTCTATTGTGGTAGACGGCGACCTTTCTGATTGGCCCTCCGGCAGTTTGCGGTCGAACCTGGCCGACGATTTTGATGTGGCCATAACCAACAACAGTACACATGTGTATATAGGCGTGAGTTTTCGGAATAACCGAACCTTCCAAATGGCGCGCGACCATGGTCTTCGCATATATATTGAGGGCGAGGGTGATTTCAGGCGCTCTTTTGCGATTGTTTTCCCTACGGGCATAGTAGAAGCACTGGGTGATATACCCGGGGCAAGGCGCAACTATCTGGAAAATCCATCATGGCAAAATTTACCTGAAAATCAGCGTCTTGTTAACCGTGCCGAAGAACGAATGGGCGAACGTGTACAGATTATACGAAGAACCCACTCTCGCGACAGCATTCGTCCGGCCTCGGTATCGATGGAGCAACTGCGGGCAAACGGCATTGATGTGGGTCTGCACACCGGCTCACGGGTGATGTCGCTCGAGGTTAAAATTCCCATTGATGATGGTTCGGGGGAGTATTTTGCTATACGGCCAGACAACAATGGCCGCTTTTACATAGATTTTGAAATCGAGCCTATGAGCTACGAGCAAATAACCGGAGAAAGTGTTGGCTTCGAAACCGTAGACGTGCAGGAAACCGATTCCCGATCGGGTCGCACCCACCGCAGCCGACAGCAGCTCAGCGTTTCTAACCCAAGACTCTACGCCTTGTTAAACTACAGCTATAGAAACCGGGTGAGGGTTACTTTGGATCGGTAA
>JAIULZ010000283.1 GCA_022565805.1 Balneolales bacterium | reverse complement strand
ATTGCATCCCAAAAAAGGAAACGGTCTCAAAAGAAGATCGATCGTCAAACTTAACAAGCTAATAACCATTGATACACACTATGTTCTCGGCCGCTTGGGAACTCTTTCAACAAGAGAAATGAAGGAACTAAATTTGAGACTACTCGAACTATTCGATTTGGCGTAGCCTTTCTTATTATAAACTATTGAGTTAAGGTCAGAAACTAATCATTTTGTCTATTTTATTGATTAAATATATCTTAGCTAATCAAAAAGCTGCAGAGAGCACAGCATAATCCATTTTAAACTCTTCAGTACGAAAACTTCTGGTTTAACGTTGCCACCCAAATTCCGTTTTTGTTTTTTCTACTCCCACCATTTGCCTGTTTTTCATTTGCCATCACAGAATAAATTCATTCATCAATATAATTAACGGGTATCGGGCTTTGGACAATGCTTCTTTGGCTTATCAAAAATAGTCTGACAGTTTAGTTTAATATTTGGAACGTAGATGCCGATTATGTCAATTATCGGAAATGAATTAAAAATAAAAAGCCGATAAAGCCGATTTCGATCAATTAATTGAATGCAAACGTCAAAATTTGTACCGCAATTTATTTTTCTGAATCTTTTGAATTAACTTCGCAACCTTACTAAGTTTTTTTAAAAAGGATTCATATTAGTCCTGCTTTTTAAACATCTATTGGTTTTGAGGTTTTCGAGCGAATCCCTCAGTTGCAGGTAAAAAAAGAAGGCTTTTCGAAATATCCCAATAATTCTATTAAATTCATGCTATATACCACAGTAAGCGTTCTTGTGGGGTTTGTACTCGCTACTGATGCCATAATGGGGCTACGATCTGATAGTGGAACCAGCTCTTTATCAAATTTTGCGTCAGTAACCGAAATAATGTGGATGGTAATAAGTTTTGTTCATCTTACACAATCCGATTTATACGGGCTGCCAATGCTGATGCCAGCTTTGTTTATTGCCTATGTTCTCGCAGGTTTTATGGCATCTTTCTTCTGGCTCAAAAATGTAGAGGCCGATGATATTGAAAAACTGAATACGCCGGCTATGATACATTACATCAGTTTGGCGGCGGCAGTTTTTATAATAGCCGGAAACGGCATTGTTCTTCTCTATTCCTGAATATGTTCTTCCATCAAAGCTGAAAACCCCGCATGAATCGCTTTTTTAAAGCTTCATACGGGGTTTCTCTTAGAAGTTAGAAATAAATATTCAGATCTGGGTAATCTATTAGAGGGTTATTCATGCTTGCTCAAGAAGCGTATCTGATTCCACGAAAGCACTAATTTCGTTTACCAGTAGTTCGGCTCTTTCAGCAGTAGATGCTTCAGAGTAAATTCGTAGAACGGGTTCTGTTCCTGATGGACGAACAAGTAACCAGGAATTATCGGGCAGCCAGTGCTTAATTCCGTCTGTTGTTTCTATGTGCGTAACTTCCAGACCACCAATTTGCTTTAGATTACCTGCTTTGCATAGCGCTATCATCTTATTTTTTCGGTCGTCTGTGGTATGCAGATCATTTCGGCGACAGTAGTGAGGCCCGAATTCATCGAAAAGCTCCTGCACGAGTTCGCTTAAAGTCTTGCCACGTTTAGCGCACATTTCGGCCACAAGCAGACCAATAAAGATGCCGTCGCGTTCCGCAAGATGGCCTTTAACCGCAATGCCACCCGATTCTTCCCCGCAAACAAGAACATCGCCTTCCAGAATTTTCTCTGTAATATATTTAAACCCAATCGGCGTTGTAAAAATAGGCAAACCATAAGCTTCTGCTATTTTGCGCATCATATCTGTGGTAGAAACTGTCTTAACCAGCTCTCCTCTAAGGTTTCTGGTTTTAACCATGTAGCGGCTAAGAAGAGACAGGATTTGATGCGAGTCTACATATTGCCCTTTCTCATCGAACATTGCAACCCGGTCGGCATCACCATCGTTGGCTATGCCTAACGAAGCACCATGCCTGAGAATAAGTTCCGGAACATTACCAAGGTTCTTCTCTACAGGTTCGGGTGCAATATTTTCAAAACCGGGATTAAATGTGTGCCTTACATCAATTACTTTATCTCCGAGCAGCCTGCTAATAAGCCCGGCTCCTGAGCCATACATTGCATCGTGTAAAATAGTTATTCCACTGATTAAGATGCTCTGCAGGTCAATTCGTTCACTTACCGTATCCAGATAGGCTTGGGTAAGGTCGGCTATGCGTATTGCGCCAGCTTTCTTTAAGGAATCGAAAGCTGGAAGGCGTTGAAGGGAGAATGTTTCCGGTATTTCTTTTTCGACAGCAGTAATCTGAGCAGGAGAGGCAGAGCCTCCAAACGGTGCCTTAATTTTAAACCCATTATATTCAGGCGGGTTATGGCTTGCGGTAATTACAATGCCTACAGCGTCCATCTGTTCCGCCGCAAGACTAACTGCCGGGGTAGGGCATATTCCGGATGAAAGTGTTACCGGTATATTATGGTAAGCAAAAACCTGAGCTGCACATTCTGCAAATGCTTTCCCACTAAAACGGGCATCATAACCAATAACAACGCCATTTTTGGTAATACCAGAATTAATGATCCATTTTGCGGTTCCTGCACTTACTCGGGCTAAATTTTCAAAAGTGTATTCCAGCGCAATTACCGCCCGCCAGCCATCGGTACCAAACTTTATTTCTGCCATAGTAGTTATTTAGGAATATTTTAAGTTTAAAAAGCCATCATATTTTCCATCAAACATTATCATGAATATCAGGTAAAAGTTCATATTGAAATGCATTTTTGTTAGATGAAAACTTTTCTAACAGCTTTCAATGAGTAATAAACACAATTATGGGTACATGCTTTACTCATTATTAGAAGGCTTTGCAAAACCACTCTTTTGCCCGCCTACTTCCTTGGAGCAAAAATAAAATCCTCGAATAGATAGCCTATACTCCGGTTTTAT
>JAIULZ010000282.1 GCA_022565805.1 Balneolales bacterium | reverse complement strand
AATAAAGACCAATAAGCACAAGAAAACTCCAATTTAAAGACCTTTCTTGCCAACATTAATACATTGAATTCGCGTTAATCCTCCGAAAGGTCCCCGAATGGTCGGGCAGGCTGGGGCAGGCTGGAGCGCGGAGTGCAAATTCACTGGACTTTTACTAACGCTCCATTTCGCTTCGGTTCATAACGTCATTTTCTCGCAAGGCCAGAAGGGGTCTCAAATTACGAGCCAAAGGCTCGTGGCTATCTGAACGGTCATGTAGAGGTCAGGACAAAGATCAGACGTCAGAACTCAGAAGTCAGTGGCCAAGCTCAAAAACAAATTGCATGCTCAAAACCCATCCGTAGCTTGGGGACAAATCCGGAGTACGCTTGACAGGCTGAGGCTAGATGGTTTTGGAATCTGTGAATTTAACCGAGGGCTACGATCTAAACACATCAAAATAAAAATAAAACATACTTAAATCACTCATAGACATACTATTAGCTGCCCAACTTTTGGATAAATCATCCATTTTGCCGATCATGCCATTCGAGATTGCTACTCTCAACTGGAGTTTTCTAAAATCCGGAAACCGCTGTCAAAATATCCATTTTGAATACTTAAATTATATGATTATAAACATCATAGCAGAAGTGTAAATCATAATCATTAAGAAGAATAGCTGATGAAAAAAATTCTTTACGACAGCGAAGTTAAGGAGCTGCTAACCTCCTGCAATCTGCCCGTAGACGACCTTCAAAGCGGTAGTGACGTGAAGCTTTTTGGTTTACGGGATAATGGTGTTCTCATTGGTGTGGTGGGTATTGAGAAATGCGGCGAAGCTGGCCTGCTTCGTTCACTGGCTGTTTCAAGTATCCACCGCGGTAAACATATTGGCCAAAAGCTTGTAGCATACGCCGAGTCTTGGGCCGCTGCCAACGGATTGAAGGAATTATATCTTCTGACCACAACTGCCGATACATTTTTTCAAAAGATTGGATACAGCGAACTCCCCCGCGATGCCGCACCCTTACCGATAGCCGCCACAAAAGAGTTTTCATATCTATGCCCTTCTTCATCTGTTTTTATGCACAAGTCAATCAGTGCTATCAACAGCCAGAAACCCAGTAAAATTGACAATAACAAATAGTGATTTAAGTATTTTTTATAGTCCAATATAAAGCTAATGACAAATCCAGAAGACTATGTAAAACAAATTGAGCGGGAATTGGCCGCTATAGCCGATCCGGAGCTGAGGCCGGGGATGGAAAAATACATGAAAGACAAGTTTGTGTTTTTCGGTATTCAGGCGGCTCCAAGGCGGGAAGTGAGCCTGAAATTCATGAAGAAAGATGTTCGCCCAGTCTATTCGCAGCTTCCCGGAGTGATTCGGCTGCTTTGGGAAAAACCGGAGCGTGAATTCCAATATTTTGGCACCGAGCTTGCCGTGCGATACGTCTCGAGTTTTGAGACTGACACCATAGTGCTGCTGGAAGATATGATAACCCAAAAATCATGGTGGGATACCGTCGATTCCATAGCCAAAAATCTGGCCGGGGTATATTTTTTAAAATTTCCGGATCAGCGAGGTGAAGTTGTTGAGAGGTGGGTAGTCTCCGGCGATCTCTGGCTTCAGCGCAGCGCCCTGCTGTTCCAGCTCGGGTATAAAGACAAAACGGACGAAACCTTGTTATTTGACCTGATCCGGCGGCTTAAAGACCACGAGGATTTTTTCATCCGTAAAGCCATCGGCTGGGCACTCCGGGAGTACTCCAAAACAGCACCGGAGGCTGTCCGCTCATTTGTTGATATGACCGATTTATCGCCCCTCAGTCGTAAGGAAGGGTTGAAGTATCTGGAATCGGGAAAGTAATCAGGTCACATAGCATTGTTAAGGTTTATAGTAAAGTAGGTTTATTGGCTTGTTGTCCTTAAGTCTATCACAATTTGTTGCAACCTGAGCTCTTCTGGTAATCTTGGAGTTAAATTTTGGTTGAGTCGTGAGATATGGACCATGCCTTACGGCATTCATAAGAGTCCAGGCTTATGAACCCCCGGATTAAAATCCGGGGTTACAAAATTTGGGTAGTGCCTTTCGGCACTGCTCGAACCAGGTATATTTAGCATTTTATGACTGCACCGCAAGATGGATTAGTGGGTAGATGATATTCCTTGTCATGAGAAAAATTACGATATATCATTATACGGATTTGCACCAGAAATCGACCTCATTTGCAGATGAAGACAGTGCCGTTCAGGCACGACTAATGGTGTAACCCTGGAATTCATTCCGGGGTTGGTGCCACCGATCAATATCGAGTGCCGTCAGGCACGGCCCATTTGTGGCATGCCTCAATTTATTTACAGATACTAAAAGCATCCTTCACACTCATGCTGGATCATCTGATACCTAATAATCGAAATAAGGGTTCACACAAAGTTCCTGATCACGAAAACCCCGCTTTCGCTAAGAATCGTAAAAATTCCCCATACCTTTGCGTATCAACGCAGAACTCGCTATTTAGGAACCTGATTCTAAAAACCAAACATTTCGATCTCTATGACATCACTTTCTACGATTAAAACGCTGATTATTTTATCGGTGTCGATTCTTTTGGCGGGTACTGCATGCCAGACAACGGATCAAACTACAGCTTCTGAAAACAGGCCCTCATCATCACAAGCTCAGGCCATTCCAGCCGGGGCACAAAGCGATGAGGGGCTGTTTACGGTTCACCAATCCGGCAACAAAATTTTCTTTGAAATTCCCAACGAGATGCTCGGCCGCGATATGGCGATCATGAGCCGGATTGCCAAAACCGCCGAGGGCCTTGGCTGGGGCGGCGACCGTCTGGCGGGTCAGCAGGTGGTGCAGTGGGAGCGCCGGGGTGATAAAATTCTGCTTCGCGGCGTGTCCTACAGCAACACAGCCGATGAAAATCTGCCGATTTATCAGGCCGTTC
>JAIULZ010000281.1 GCA_022565805.1 Balneolales bacterium | reverse complement strand
GCAGCGAAGCCCGGCCGTGAGCCCCGGGTGAGGAATGGAATTAAAAAAGCCCGAGTCGGGATGTTTTTTTGAAAGCAGTAAATCGGCCGAGGGTAACGTTCTAAACAAATCAAAGTGATAATCCCAAATGTTCAAAACGTCCTTCCAAAATGATAGGCTGTCCATTTTCGAAATTAAAGATACCTTTTGCTGATCTTTAAATTCGAACTGCGACATTTGAGAAAGTAGCTACTATTACAAAATATGACATTAGGATTTCCGAGATAAGATGTGAAACCTCATTTACTAGACTTTGATACTTATTCTTATTTCGGTAGATTTTACCTTAATAGTTATCCAATTCATTCTTTCTGTATAATGATAGACGGGAGGAATCGCATTGTAACCAAGCCGAATCAATGCACTAATGGAATAGGTTGACCTGAGGAACTAATTATCTTTGCAGAATAGTAAAAATGAAAGAATCGATACACATAAAAAATTTAGGGCCAATTCAAGACATTTTAATTGAGGAGATTAAACCTCTAACTGTTTTAATTGGTGAATCAGGTAGTGGCAAAAGTACCCTGATGAAAACCATTGCTTTATTCAGATGGCTGTATAAAATGCATAATATTCGTTCTTACCTAAAAAGAAGTAAAGTTTCAAAAAGTCCTTTCAGATTTAGAATGGAAACGTACTTCAAGAATTGTGGATTTGAAGAATATTTAAAAAATAATCCTGAAATTACTTACTCAGTTGAGTTTTCAGAAAACAGAAAATATGTTCTTCGATTTGCAAAAAACAGGCTTACAGGTACAAGTGATAAAGACTTAGTTCAAACTCAGGATTTATATTACAACAAGCTTAGTTTCATTCCGGAAACAAGAAACATTATACCACTATGGGCTGAGAGAGGTGCTTCGTTAACAGGAGGCTATTTGGGGTTTTACTTTCATGAAGTCTACAATGATTTCGACTTGGCCTCAGAAAGCATAAAAGAGCTGGATATTAATTACCTAAAACTGAAACTATCTGTCAAAAAAGTACAGTCAGGCAAAAAGTATTTTATCTATTCTCCAAACAAAGAATATGAACTAAGCCTCAAAAATAGTTCTTCAGGTACTCAAAATGCTATTCCTTTAACATTAATAGCCGAACACTTTTCCAAAAACTTTAACTTTGAGGAAGCTTTCAACAAGTCTCTACTTAACTACCTCTCCAAAACAGACAACTTAACCGATTTCAAACCTGTGAAGAATCTCGGGGACATCAAAAAGAAACTATTTATACATATAGAAGAGCCTGAACTGAGCTTGTTTCCAGAAGCCCAATGCGAACTCATAAGCGACTTAATTTCAAAGTGCTTTGTTTCAAATTTAAATACAATCAACGTAATATTTTCAACCCACAGTCCATACATAATTAATCACCTTAACCTGTTGATTAAAGCAAACGACACCAAACAGTTAGTAAACGCTGCAAGAGTAGAATTTGAAAATTTAGCGGTTTATCAGGTAGTAGAAGGAAAAATCGAAGACTTACTGGTTAAGAACCAAAGAGTAGTAAATACTAATTCCTTATCTGACACCATAAACAACATTTACGACAAGTACAATCAATTAGACAAAAATGGAAGACTTGTTGAGAATTAATTTTACAGCTTTTTATGGTCTTCCGGTTTGTACAAAACCAGATTTGGTTATTAAAACTGACGAATCTTACTTTGAGGTAGAAGACACCTCTGCAGGAGAAATAGTAATTTATACTAATGTTGGACGAGGTGCAGCCCGTTTTTCGAATCCAGTATCTTCTTCAATTACTATTGCCAACTATGACAAATTTTTAACTAGCCTGCCTCATAATTTTCAGAATGCTAGAAAAAGATGTGATTTGGTTATTTCTGACTCAGAAAAATGTATTATTCTTGGAGAATTAAAGGATAGCCCAAATGTTAAGCACCATAGAAAAAAAGCAAAAAAACAACTTTTGGAGTCATTAACTACTCTTTTAGCTGTTCCTCAGATTTATGAATCATTCAATAATAAGGTTGTAAAAAGGTGCTGTTACTTCAACAAGCAAGCTAAATCCCCTGCATTTATTAATGCTTCTTCAGCTTTTAACAAACTTGCAGCAATTTTTCCTGATGGTTTTAAAATGAGCCATCCGGGTATAGAGGAATATGATTTTGAATTTTGGGAATACTTAAGCGGGCAAACCTTAGCGTTGACGTAAAAGGGGTAGTAAGGTGCAATCAACAGTAGCTTAAAAAGTTGTTCTTTAGTGAATTTATTCAATTAGTCACGAAAACTGATATGTATACAATTATATATATTACCTTTGATCAAACAAGTTTCTGACTTGATCAATTAAGAAGTATTAAATTCCATTTCGGCACCTTCGTGAACTTCGCGGTTAATCCTTTTCGGCTACTATTACTAGTATTTAGTTGTCCAGCAAATTTTAGCGCCGCGCTCCGATTATTCAGATGGTCAAGCGAATTATTCATTGGCTAACAGCTTAG
This sequence comes from Balneolales bacterium, assembly GCA_022565805.1. Taxonomy (GTDB): domain Bacteria; phylum Bacteroidota; class Rhodothermia; order Balneolales; family Cyclonatronaceae; genus Cyclonatronum. The sequence goes on along the minus strand of JAIULZ010000281.1, from coordinate 473 downwards.
CCCTGTTGATAACCTGAGTTCGATTTATAAATTAAGATTTTCCAGCTTGAAGGTTTATGATTGTAATGGTAATTGATTCGCTTTTCATCGAAAGTCTTCTTTATGATCGAAACCCCAAATCAAATTTATAAAGCCAACCCCCCCAAACGCAAAAAAACCACCAGGAATTACCCCGGTGGCTTTTTTATTTGGTACTGATTTTTCAATTCACCTCAGCGAAAAGAGCTTTTCTTTTTTTTATTTGATTAGCGTCATTTTTCTGGTGAGGGTTTCGTTTCCTACCTGCAGGCGGTAGATGTATACGCCGCTTGCCAGGCTTGAGGCGTTAAACGACAGGTTGTGTGTTCCTGCGGTTTGAGTTTCGCTTACCAATAGCGCCACACGCTGACCCATCACATTATAAACTTCCAGACGTACCTCTGCGGTTTCAGGCAGGTCGTAGCTAATTTGCGTGGTTGGGTTGAACGGGTTGG
>JAIULZ010000280.1 GCA_022565805.1 Balneolales bacterium | reverse complement strand
GTGCTACCTATATGAAACAAGCCAAAGCCCTATAACATATAAGCTGTAAATAAACTAACAACCCAAAGTACAATTCGCTAGGCAAATAAAAAAGCCGGCTCGAGCCTGAACTGCAATTATGCAACTCAGAACTTGATACCGGCTTTTAAGTTTTTCTGTGCTATGTGCTATGTGCTGCTGTTATTTATTTCTTTGCAGCTTTGTATAGCTCATTTACCTTGCTCCAGTCTACTACATTCCAGAAAGCGGAGATGTAGTCGGGGCGACGGTTTTGGTAATGCAGGTAGTAGGCGTGTTCCCAGACATCGAGGCCGAGTACAGGAGTGTGTCCTTCCATTAAAGGGCTATCCTGATTTGCGGTTGATGTTACTACGAGCTCGCCGTCTTTGCTTACAACCAGCCATGCCCAGCCGGAGCCGAAGCGGGTTGCGGCGGCGTCTGCGAATTTTTCTTTAAATGCATCGAAGCTGCCGAAAGTACTGCTAATTGCGTCAGCTACTTCTCCGGAAGGATTTCCGCCCCCGTTTGGAGAAATCACAGACCAGAAGAGGCTGTGGTTGGCGTGTCCGCCGGCATTGTTAATTACGGCCTGCTTTTTATCGGCCGGCACATCAGAAATATGGGCGAGCACTTCTTCTACCGGCTTGGAGGCAAATTCGTGGCCTTCGAGCGCGGCATTTGCCTTGGCAACATAGCCTGCGTGATGCTTACTGTGGTGTATCTCCATGGTACGGGCATCAAAATGAGGCTCGAGCGCATTATAGTCATACGCTAACTTAGGAAGTGTAAACGACATAAAATAATCTCCTTATAGTTTCAAAATTAATAATTACAAAAGACCCTGCTCTGTTTAATAAAAGCAATTTGAGGTCTCCCATCAACTCTGTGAATAATATAATATTTATTTACTACTACATTGCTAAACATTGAGTTATGGATATTCATACACCCCATAAAACATACAATCTTGTAATATAATTCACGAAACGAAGGGATAAAACGATTAAATAAGAAAATCCCGTAACGCTTTTGTATCTTAAGACTTCCGGTTTTAATACAAACCGCTTGAACTGAATGGGTAAATATGGCTCGGGAACAGCAATAGCTGTGAACAAAAGTAAGAAAATGAATACGAGCATCCCTGCTTTTTCCCGCTTATACGGCAAACAGCAGGGATGCCAGACTGAAGTTGAAAAAGATGACATCCTTTGATTTCAGCTACGCCAATTTCTGTTATATTTTTGGTGTTTAGCGGTTCCTGCGGTTTTGTATTTTACGATAACATAATAGAAGGCTTCTTATTTTCGGGTACCGGTTTCGAATGTTCGTTAGTCCTGAAAAAGAAAAATCAAAAATTAAATTACGCTTAAAGTAAAGGTGATGCTGATCGTTGAGCGTTGAGCCAAAGTTCGATCTGAGGCTGCAGCAGCCATAACTTTATAACTTTAAGGAATGTCTTCTTACCGAAATTCAAATTTACAGCTAAGAAAAAGAAATAAGCAAAGAATGCAGCTTTGCGTCTAACTAAATTTATGCTATGAAATACGATTATGATTTAATCATTCTGGGAAGCGGGCCGGCAGGTTTTTCTGCGGCCATGCAATCGACCAAGTTTGGCAAGAAAGTTTTACTGGTAGAAGCTGATGAGAAAAACCTGGGGGGCGCCTGGATAAATGCCGGAACTGTACCAAGCAAGGCGCTTCGCGAAGCCGCTGCGACGGTTTATAAATACACGGAGCTGTTTGGTGATGTGGAGGGGAAAAAAGCCTTTCAGCGGTTTACGATGTCGGATTTACTACAGTTTAAAGACCGTGTTGTAAACTATGAGAATAGTGAGGTAAAGCGGAACCTGATAAAAAATGAAGTTCATACAGCACGTGGTTTTGGAAAACTTACCGATGAGCATACGGTTGAAGTAACCGACCATTTGGGAACGGCCAAAAAGTACACCTCCGAATTTATTTTGCTGGCTACAGGTTCCCGGGCCGTTAAACCAGATACCTTCGAAGTGGATAACAAAATTGTGGTTGATAACCGCAGCCTGCTGGATCTTACCCATATTCCCCGCCGGCTTGTTATTATTGGTGGCGGCATTAACGCCATGGAATATGCTACCATATTTGCCGCTCTTGGCACAAAGGTGAACTTGCTGAGTACAAGAGATTACTATCTGCCGTTTTTGGATACCGAAATACGCGAGGAGTTTACTAAGTTTCTTTCGAAACACAGGGTGGTCATTCAAAACGGAGTGCATGTGGTAGGTGTTAAGAAAAACGAACTGCGTAATTGCACCGAAGTTCGCTATCGATGCTCTACCAAAGACGGTAAGTCTGAAATGCGTGTTGTAGAAACCGAGCAGGTAATTCATTTTGGTGTGCGCACACCCAATACGTCGAATATCGGGCTCGAAAACCTTGGTATTGAGATAGACGAAAAAGGTTATGTACAGGTAAACGACCATTACCAAACCGGGGTGCCGTCTGTTTATGCCGCCGGCGATATTGTGGGTTTCCCGGGTCTGGCTTCAGCATCATTTACGCAGGGGCGCATTGCAAGCTGCCATATGTCGGGCAGCGATTCTATTAAGCTAAGTGGCGCCCACCCATTTGGCATTTATTCTATTCCGGAAGTTTCCAGTATCGGGCTCACAGAGCAGGAAGCAATTGCACAAGGACTCGTTTTCTCCATTGGCCGCGCGTACTTTAAAGAACTCACGAAATCTTCGGTAACCAATAACACACTGGGCATGCTCAAAATGCTCATCGACAACAAAACGCTACAGGTACTTGGCGTTCACATAGTAGGCGAATCGGCTTGCGACATCATCCACTTGGGTCAGTCTGTAATGAAAAACAATGTTGATGTACGCTATTTCGTAGACAACATCCTCAACTACCCGACTTTTAGTGAAGCGTATAGGGTTGCCGCATTTAATGGCCTTAATCGTATTAATAAGTCTGGTGTGAAATACAGAAACGTTATTGAAGAAGCCGGAGAATGAGGGGGATTCAGGTATCAGGTATCAGGTATCAGG
>JAIULZ010000279.1 GCA_022565805.1 Balneolales bacterium | reverse complement strand
TTGCTCCGGCGTCGAATACGAACAAAATAGAAGGTTTTTCAAAGCCTTCTACTATGCGTTAATCCGTGTAACTTTCTTATTTGTTCATCGTAATCATCATTTTTTTATTGCATATAATCCATAAAAAATGATGAATATATATCTATTAATCTCATTATTTAGTATCAATTTATGGACCGCTTTTATAAATGTCGAGTCTGATACTTCTGCAACTTACCCCACATTATTTTATCATCTGGAAACCGATTTTGATCCAGATGGCAGATCCATTGATGTTCACCTTACACTTACTATTCCCGTTCATTTCATTGAAGAAAAATCACTTTCATTTCTATTCTCCTCGTCAGCCCAGGTTTATTCTGTATCTGGTGAACAACTTATTGAGTACTCAAAAAACGAAGTGGGGCCTGAATTATCGATTTACAACCTTCAGTTTGACAATTTAACAGAATCAGAGATTGCTGTAGAACTAATATATTCACTCGCCATTCCAGATGAGCACCAGGTAAATCGTATATCAAAAAACTATATTGAACTGAATATAGATTCTTTCTGGCATCCGGTTTTAATGTCGTTTCCCCGATTTCACTACAAGTTAATTTCGAATCTTGGCGAGCTCTATCATATCCTTACAGGGGACAATGCCATAATATCGCCAGAACATTCCGACAAGTGGATTATAGAATCCAAAATTCCCAGATTTGACATCTCATTTATAGCATCAAAACAATTCTATTCGCGGGAAGGCAATTACTCTAGGGTATATAGCACCAGTAACTCAACAGACTTAGACACACTGCTACAATTGTCGGAAGAAGTCCTCTCTTTTCTTAAAAAGTATAGCCAAAGACCAGAAGATTTTATTGGAAAGCGGATAGTAGTTGAATCCCCCAGAGATGAGGTGGGATATGCACGTGAAAACTATGTAGTGCTAAGTAAATTAGATAACATGGATACAATATCCATTTCCCTCTTCCTTGCTCATGAGTTTTCTCATTACTGGTTTTTACAAGCTGATCCTCAAAGCCTTGATCACTGGTTGAATGAATCTTTCTCCGAATTTTTAGCGATGATCTACATCCGTGATACGTTTGGAGAAAGAGCCTATCTGGATATTATTGATCAGAAAATGCAGCGTATCAAAAATGATCCGAGACCACTTGCATCGCATCAAGGCAGACCATCGCATATAGCTATGTATTATACTGGGCCTATCATTCTACACAATTTTGAATTATATGTTGGTGAGGATGAATTCAGGCTTTTTCTTCAACAAAAGATAAAAGATAGAATTTCCACGACAGAAGAGTTACTGTTATTAATTCGTAATCAGTTTGGCACAGAGGCAGAAAACAAAATGAATAGTTTACTTAATACTGGCTTTTAGATAAAGTGGATATAGAGCTATAACATGCTTTTATAGTTGACCTGTTAGCCATTGTCGCTTAAATATGCTTATTCCGGTGATACTGCCACTTTTGGTTTTGGTTTTGGTCAAAGGACAGTGATGCCCTGTCAATATAACAACCTGAGTACGATTCATATTCTGGTGTGATTTATCGGTAAATCGTGAAATATGGATCATGGCTGTCGGCATGCTTACTACAGCGCGGCTTTTTGCACCCCGGATTAAAATCCCGGCTTACAACATTTGGGGTTGAGCCTGTACGGCACTGCTCGGCTCAGGCTTATGAACACTCGAAAACTATGGTATTTGAAAGTTTATTAGGAGGGTGATGTCTTCACAGTAATAACATCAAACCCTGTTATCGACCAAAGTACATCCATTTCCAAACATCTTAGGTAATCTGACAGCCAAACACAGTGCCGTCTCGCATGGCCCATAATTTCCATGCCTCGCCTCGACCAAACCTCTTTTTGCCGATAATCTTTAATCAAACTCAGGTTATAAAGATTAAGTTTAAGTTTAAGTCGAGCCGGAGTCAAGGATACTTTTGACAAAGCCGGGGACTTTCCGGTTGTCGAATTAACAGAATTTATATCGAAACCCACCTTAATTAGGTTTTGCTCGCTACACTCGCTGTTATGTATTGAGAGTTATGAATTAGCTTCGGGCTTAGTTACCCAGCTTAAAGCCTGTTATTGTCTACCAAATACATATAGTATTCAGTTGGCTATAAATTTTTATAAAGTAATATCAAACTCAGATTAAACATATATCAAAAGCGTATCAAAGACATATAATTTATGGCTTTGATATGTTTTTATCCTATCTTTAGCTTAAATTTGTTTATAATATGAATAAAAGTTCATGCGAGCTTCTTTTAAACTCTGTTCATTATGGCACGATTAAAAAACGGAATTCTTGATAATCACATTACCGGAAGTATACAGAATGTGGTTTTTAGCAGTAGAAATGGGAAACCGTATATGCGTTCAAAACCAGCGCAGTACCGCGACAAAAAATCACCTGCGCAGCTTGCAAGCCGAATGAAGCTAAGTCAGCTTTCCAAGCTGCTAAAGACGTTTAAACCGGCTTTGGATATTGGTTTTAAGCATACGCCTCTGGGTAAATCGTCGCGAGATGTAGCCTTTCGCGCGAATTCTCAAAAAGTGATTCAGGGAAATTACCCCGATATGTATATCTGTTTGCCGGAACTTAAAGTGAGCGCTGGCACACTGAACGCTCCTCTTAATTGCAAAGCGCACAAAAATGATAATTCCAATTCCATAGTAATTAGCTGGGATGCGGAACGTCCGAAGCGAGGAAATGGCGCTGATTCCGACCGCTTGCTTCTATTGATGTACTCCGAATATTCTAACAGCCTTTTAGTGGAATCCTTCATAGGCAGACGGAAGGACGGGCAGCTAATTTTTGAAATTGACCCTGGCTTTTTAGACAAAAGTTCTAAAAACAAAACGTATAATATCCCCTTTTCATCCGGTTCCATTTCCGATGACGAAGAGACAGGCAAACAAAGCCAAGTAAACGGACTTCATGTATGGCTCAGCTTCATTTCAGTTGACGGTCAGCAAATATCAGACAGCAGCTATGTCGTTGTTGAAAATTAAAAAAGGCTAT
>JAIULZ010000278.1 GCA_022565805.1 Balneolales bacterium | reverse complement strand
GATTTTACGCTTGAAGACATAAATTTCGAATTAGAGATTAATCGGAGTAGCCTCATTATTTAATATAAAGCCGAATTATCACAAAGAAATTGGTCGCTTCGGTATTAGTATTATTTATACCATAAGCCATTGTAAAACAGAGTTAGCGTATGCAGAAAGCTTAACAAAGCATTTGTAATTAACATCTCTTTATAGTAGTATTTTGTGGGTCTGGGTCTGTACTCTTTTCCTTCCTTCGGAGGCAAAGATAGATATAGGAAACAGTATATTTTTTTTGCGGAATTGATATCAAAAAGCTTTGACAAACAAAGATATCACACCGAATTCAGAACTAACAAAACTATAAGAAAAGTTCTGAAACTTTAGCTTAGTGGCATTTTACTTATTTCATAAAACTGGAGGCTGCGAATAGCAGGATATACAAGGCCTTCTACCAAGTCGTTTAAATTCGAGGCTAAATGAGTATTCAAAATTACATCAACAATAAGATTCCATCATGGCTTAATAACTCGCATCAGATCGCTATGTTGATAACAGACATGAAAGGGGTAATTTTAAACGTTAATGATTGCTTCATTGAGAGGTATCCTTTTTTAGGAAATCCTATCGGCAAGAATTTCACAGAAACGATGTATCCTGAGGATATTCAGATCTGCATAAACGCTGTTGAAAATTGTTTAAGAAATTCTTTTTCGGGTAAAGCAAGCATCGTTAACCTGCGAAAGCTAAACCCAGAAACGGGAGAAATTTTAACAACTAAATGGGAGCTTTCCCCTATAGTTGAGAATGATCAGGCAGTCGGTATACTTTCAGTCGGTGTAGATCAAACTATTTATCAAAGAGCTAAGCAGGCCCAATTCATTAGCGAAAAAAAATACGAATTAGTATCAGATTATATCTCTGATGGAATAATTGGCCTCAGGCTAGATGGATCTGTATTTTACGTAAGTGAAGCATATAAGAAGATCTTTTCCCATAGCAATGAAGTTCTTAGCCAAATGAACAGGGATAAAATTTTTGCTATGATACATCCGGAAGACCGGGATGAAACTATGAGTAATATTATGAGAGCAATAGAGAATCAAAATTCGGAACTTCTTTATGAATACCGTTTTTTGCATAAAAACGGAAATGTAATTTGGCGCGAGGATCACGCAAGGTTTCTCTTCGACGACAACGACAGCTTCATTGGCGCATTTATTGTATGCAGAGATATAAGCGATCGGAAACAAAAAGAGAAATTTTTGGAGCTACAGAATAACAAACTTAGAGAAATTGCCAGAGTACATTCTCACGAACTACGTGCACCTGTGGCTAAACTTTTGAGCCTTACAGATTTACTGCAAGATAGCGAACAGGAAACATTTTCTGCAGAGCAGTTAATAGATTTAATATCCGAAACTACACAATCCTTAGACGTAATAATTCATCAAATTGAGGATGAGATACATAAAGATAATTTCTCTGAATAAACAAACCCTTTTTATTGTATATTCATACCCTACATCTCATGTTATTTATTCCAGAAGTAACTTAAATTATTTGTTAAAGCTTTTCTTAATTCAAGAATGAGATCTATACGAATCAGGTGCTTGCTGAATCTAACCATAATTTCTTCAAAATAAACAAGTCTTGTGGTATAAAGAATTGGGCTTCTACAAAGTACTATTTAATTATTTTGCCATACCTGCAACAAAACTTTTTCAGGAGGTCAGCGATAACTAGTTGATCCTCATTATCTTATTAGCGTATACCCTTATTTGCTGTATGTCAATAAACAGTATTACTTTTTTTATAATTGATGATGATCCTGTAATCAGAAAAATTCATGACCGGCTAATTGAAATTACAGCCGATAATGCCACTTCACTACTATTCGAAAACGGCGAAACTGCAAAACAATACTTCAGCAATTTAGATATAAACGGGCCAGGCGAGAAAAGACTCATCCTGCTTTTAGACCTCAATATGCCGGTTATGAATGGATGGGAGTTTTTAAGTTATCTCGAAGATGTTTATTTGCCACAAAATCCTCAAATTAAGCCCGAAGTTTTTATTGTAACATCTTCTATCGACCGGAATGATAAAATGCGCAGCAAAGAGTTTGTTTCCGTGCGTGGCTTTTACTCTAAGCCACTCAAAAAAGAGCATCTTATAGAAATCCTTAGCCCTTAAGAATAGCTTTTATTTTTTCTCAATTTTAGTGGAATCTATTTTTTTCAATAAAGCTTTTTTGTAATTTAATTTCATCATCTTCAGTATTAAAACGCTTCCATAAACCAAACACATAAACTAGACTACTAAAGTTTACCCAGCTACATTGCCAAAAGACAACTATAAGCTCAGCCAGCCTGATGCCTAAAGTCTGAGTTTTCTTTCTAGCCTTGTAAATAGAGAAAAATACTATTGAGTTAGGGAAACGATTCTGCTATATGTAACTGAATTACCCTAATCAGTATAAAACCATATACAATAATGGTTTAGCAAAGCCTTGTACAATTTTGTAAGGGTCACAAGTTTTATTTTCAAACTCTTATACCAAACTTTCGATGAATAATACATATGCGGCTGTCTCAATTTCTACAGGAAATAAAGACTAAGTTACAATAGACCAAAGACAGGTTTTATACTCTCCTACTTTTTTGTTCTAATTTTTTTCAAGATGATTAAATTATAAAACCAAAGCATAGATTATCTATTCCTGAATTTTATTTTTACTTCAAAATTTTTAACAGAGAAGCATACCAGTAGGATAAATAGTTCTACAAAGTCTTCTTATACGCTATCTGCATAAAAATAAAACACACACTTGTTTGAACAACACTCAAGATAAATAAAAGCATATAAAGCTATTTTTGCACGATTTTTATAACTAAAATATAAAGTCATTATAGCCAATAACAAGTCTTTATTTCAATGCTACAAAAGGCTTTTAGTAATTTCATTACTTCAATTTTTTACTCAAGGCCTGAAACAAATAAATACTAAAACCCAGTAGTGTCCGGTTAAAAGTCGAAGAGCCCCAATTGGTTACGGGAATGGAGGT
>JAIULZ010000277.1 GCA_022565805.1 Balneolales bacterium | reverse complement strand
ACAATAATTCGCCTGTGGCAGATTTTTGAATAGAACTTGAGTTAACCAGGGTGTCGTCATCCAGTATCGTCCAGGAATCGCCCGCATCTTCGGTGATGTACAGACCCATATTTGTTGCTAACACCCAGTGCTCTTCTGATATAATTTCGAAACTATTAATGTGAAAGAAAAAGGATTCTTCCTCCTCATCTTCAAACCCATGAATAATAATATAGCTTACATCACCTTCAGTATTGATCAATACAAGCATGTCGCAAATCAAATAGTAAGAACTTAAGCCAGGGGGGCAACCCAAACCAGTTTTCGTAAAAATCTCTGTACCACCCGGTGTTATTTTCTCACCTCCTAAATCTGTGGTCCAATCCCCATCATAATCATAAATGGTGTGATAGGTCGTAACAGTTTCAACATCAAAAATGTTAACTCTCTGAATAGTAATAGATTCCGGTTTTATCCAGATATAGGGCATGATTACTTGCAAGCCCGATTGCAGGTTACCAAGCGGACGCCAGCTGATTCCATTATCATCCGAGAACCAGGTATTGCCATTTGTGCCGGGATTTCTCAAATCAGAGGATACTACTAAAACACCATCACGAGAACCCGCCGCACCGTAAACTTCATACCCCGACATTGGCGTTTCAAAAGGTTCCCAGCTGTTGCCATTGTCAGTAGATTTGTAAAATGATCCATTAATAGATACCACAAAAATATGGCCATCGGCTCCAGCAATCATATATGAGCCTCCTCTTTCACTTGCGTCTTCGATAGGGTGCGCTATATCTTTAAAGGTGATTTGCGCATGAGCCATCGAATGCGCAGAGAAAAGAAAAAGGCAGATTGCAAACAGCAGAGGGAGTAACTTTTGTGTTTTCATAGGGCTGTACGCTAAGTGAATAGAGCTAAGTTTAATTCATAATAAGTGTTTAAAGCTAAAAGTCCGAATTAAATATTGGATTTTGAAACTCCGAATCTGTTGGATTAACCAGAATGTCTAATTAGCGTTTATGAAAATGCTTTTCTGAGCGTAATAACATAGACCCAAATAATTGGTTTGAGTTAAGCAGGTTTTTTGGCTTATTTGAAAATTGAGATTAAATTTAAATATCTTTAAAATAGATCCTGTCTTTTAGTCCATAAAATATCGCTAAATATCAAAATAATATTGGGATATACGCACATTAGCATAGAGTATAGACTTGTATGAGTTAGTACGTTATGTTGTCGGGAACCACAGTTTTTCTCAGAGTATGTTAAAGTGTTACGTAGAGTTCTTTTATCAACTTGGTGACCCTCTTAATTGAACATACTTTTTTCTGATCTGGACGCTGACATTAGAGCGTTAATTTCTGAGCTATCCCTTCTCCCTCAGTTAAATTTTGAAAATCTTCACCAGTCGCCCGGAACTTCATACATTTTTTGCAGTTAGATACTGTACAGGCTAAATTACTACTTCTTTCACGAGACTTATCAGGAAACTCTACAGTTTTATTTAAAGGTAGTTTACTATGGAAAAAATCGGTTATACTCACTTATCTTCGATTAAATCCGCTCTCTTACTTTTGCTATATTTCTGTATTTCAGGATTCCTTAGCTTTGCTTCGGCTCAAACTCAAGGCAATAATAAAACATCATCCCTTCTGAATAAACCTGATGCAATTCATACCCAACAGAATGCAGCCTTAAATTCCCACGAGCATTTCGAAATAGGCTTATCCTATACTGCATTAGCTGAACAACAAGCATTAATAGTTTTAAAGGCCAACTATGCCGGGATTACAGAAACTTCAAACCCCATTTTACACCACTTTTGGAATCCGGCAATAGCTCAAGAAAATGCGCCATCCGTTTCTATGGATACGGGATTTTCGGGATATCTATCCGGCTTTGATTTTATTTCTAGGAATACACCACCCGATGGCTTTGTAATAGATTTTTTTACCGAATGGCATCATGATAGAGGTTCGCTTAAAGCAGCCTTGCTTCAAACAACGCTTACGGCGGTTTCTTTTGGCGTATTCCGTTCACAGCCATCCGCTTCGCGTCGATTTTTCAATCCGACTCAGGCTGATTTCCAAAATCGTAATTTCCGGCCACTCCCCGCTGAGCGTCCCTAAGTTTTAGTGCGCCTGCATTTCTCGCTACAATATTTCACCGATTCCCAGTTTTTCTCCCATTTTTTCCGCCAGCTGAATGCACGTCCACAAACCGGGCAGGTTTTAGAGGGTAAATACGATTTATTTCCTTTGTGAGACATTTAAAATGAGAGCTCATGATTCAGGTGACAGGTATCAGTATCCTTCTATGAAATACCAGCATCGAGGCGGTAGCGTTCCCTGTTCTGTTCAATCTCAGCGATAACTGCAGCTCACTTATATACTTGCGGGCGGTCTTGATCCGGATGGCGGACTCTTTGAAATCACGAACGTTTCTGGTGATGATGCAGCCGATAGTCTCATCATCTACTACCGCGTAATACGGTACAGCGTCTTCAAAATCTTTGAAACGGGAGTCCATCGCCTGCCGGACGCATGATTCGTCTACAGTTATTACCTGTACAAAGTTCAGCATGGCTTTAATGGCTTTTTTTGCAGAATCAGCACCGGCATTTTTACTCAGCAGATACCAGCAGGTTGTTATAGAAAGCGGCGTGGTGTAGAGTTTTACCTTTTCAGCTTTTGCCAGACTAAATAATTTTAGCGCGGGAACGTCATGCGGGCTTCGCTTTGCCAGCAAATCTACCAGAATGTTGATATCGGGAAACAGATGCTTGTCTGAAGTCAGTTTTTCGGTCATTAGCGGTGTTCAGACTCTTTAATTGACTGTACCATCTCTTTTTCATCCATATCTGCCGAAAGATCTATAAGGCCGTAAAAGTCGTTAAAATCGGGGTTTGCAGCCGCTTCTGTTACTCCGGATACATCATATTCTACAGTTTTTGAGGAAAGAAAATCGGCCGAGGGCAACGTTCTAAACACATCAAAGTGATAATCTCACATGATCAAGTCAACCATTATTAAAATTTAGGTATAAAATCACTTTACAGATCCCTCTATTCGA
>JAIULZ010000276.1 GCA_022565805.1 Balneolales bacterium | reverse complement strand
TTCTATTTTATTCGTATTCAACGCCGGAAAAAACTAAACCGGGCTCGAGGATTTTATTTTTGCTCCAGGGGAAAAGACGGCCATTAGAGTCGTTTTGCAAGGCTTTATATAAATTACCCCAACAGTATACGGTGTAAGAAAGCATCGTCTGTTATTCTATTAACAACGCTATCTTCAAACCATTAACCACACCGGTACTATAATTATACAGAATTAATTTGTGAAAAGTTACGCCACATATTCTTTCAAATACATGTTATTTATGATTATACAAACAACCCAATTACACAAGAAACCATAATAAAAACAATTCGCTATTCTGTTTAAATGAATTCTGTTAAAAATCCGTTATATTGAAATTCTGTTAAATTCAAACCCTGTAAACTGATACATACGATTTGGAAAACGTAAGTAACGCACGCATTGCTACCATCCGCACTCTTGAGAAGTTTGATAATACTTTGAAACTGGAGCTGGATCTTATTAACAAACTTGACTGGCAGGAACGCCAGCAAGCGAACGAATACATGCAGGGAATTTTACGCCGCAGATCTTATCTGGATTTTTTAATCTCTCGCTTTAGCTCCGTAGAGATCGAAAAAATGGATCTTTTCTTCAAAAATATTCTACGGCTCGGTATTTACGATCTTCTCTTCATGGATTCTACACCGGATTATGCCGCTATTAATGAATCTGTCGAGATTGCAAAAACTAAAATAAGCAGCAAGTCCGGCGATCTTGCTAACGCAATTTTACGCAAGACGCAGCGGGAAATTAACAATTTGCCGAAGCCGGATATGGACAACAGGACATCCCTGATCGCCACAACGTTTTCGCATCCGGAATGGATGGTTGAACGATGGGTTAATCGATTTGGCGAGCGCGAAGCTTTCCAGCTTATGCAGGCTAATAATCAGCGCCCATTTTATTTTCTTAGAGCAAACTGCCTTAAAACAACTCCGGATACTTTTAAACTGAGGCTCGAGAAAGCCGGGATTGATTTCGAGGAAAGCGAATGGCTACCTGGGTATTTTAAGGTTAAAACACTTGCCGATGTTAAAGCAAAAGGCTGGTTCGAGAAAGGTCTTTGTTATGTGCAGGATATCGCTGCCGGATTTGCGCCTACGATTCTTGATCCCGTTGCGGGTGAAAGCGTAATAGATGTTTGCGCAGCTCCCGGCACAAAAACGCTGCTACTTGCCGAGCTGATGGAAAACGAAGGAAAAATCCTTGCTGTAGATATCAACTCCGAAAGAATTTATAAAATTGCTGAAAACGCAGAACGCGGTGGAGCAAGTATCGTTAAAATTCAGCGCGCAGATGCCAGAGAAGAACGCTTTAAGCTGGCCGATGCCGTTTTATTGGATGCACCCTGCACTGGTACCGGCGTTTTGAGCAAACGAGCAGACCTTCGCTGGAAACGCACGCCCGAAGAGCTTCAAAAATCTGTAACACTTCAGGCAGAACTGCTCGATGCTGCCGCTAATATGGTTGCAAAAAACGGCAGGTTGGTCTACTCTACTTGCTCGCTTGAACCGGAAGAAAATATGATGCAGATCGAAAACTTCCTGAAAGAGTACGACAATTTCGAACTGGAAGAACTCGACGATTATCTACCGGAAGAAGTTTTGAGTGAAGATCTTAAATCGTATCAAACTTTCCCGCATGTTCACGGATGCGATGGTCATTTCGGAGTATTGCTAAAACGCAAATTCTGATTTAAACCATACGCCAATCTTTCAGACACCGGAACACCGTATTTCCCCACAGGAACATCGGAATTCTGGTGTCTTTCTTTTTTCAAACAGAATTTAAATTTTCCACCGTCCGACGAAATCTCATTTTTCCATGAGCACTTCAGAAATTCCTAAAATCTATTCGCCCGCCGAAGCTGAAGCCAACTGGTATTCTTTCTGGGAGGAAAACGGCTTTTTCTACTCCAAACCCGACGACCGCGAGCCCTACGCTATCGTGATTCCGCCGCCAAACGTTACCGGCGTACTCCACATGGGGCACATGCTAAATAATACAATTCAGGATGTAATCATTCGCCGGGCTCGCATGATGGGCAAGAACGCCTGCTGGGTGCCCGGAACGGATCACGCTTCTATTGCTACGGAAGCCAAGGTTGTGGGTCGACTACGCGAAAAAGGAATAAAGAAGAGTGATTTGTCGCGCGATGAGTTTATGAAACACGCCTGGGAATGGACCAACGAGTACGGTGGCACCATTCTAAATCAACTGCGTAAACTGGGCGCCTCTTGCGACTGGAAGCGCACCCGATTTACGCTGGAAGATGATTTATATGATGCGGTTATTGACTGCTTCATCCATTTTTATGATAAGGGTCAGATCTACCGGGGGCTTCGCATGGTGAACTGGGATCCAGTGGCCAAAACCGCCCTTTCAGACGAAGAAGTGATTCACAAAGAGGTGAACTCGAAGCTTTACCACGTGAAGTATCAGGTTAAGGACTCCGATGAGTTCGTGACTATCGCCACTACGCGTCCGGAAACCATTCTGGCAGACACCGCTGTTTGCGTCAATCCGAAAGATGAGCGATACACACATCTGGTTGGAAAAACGGTCATCATTCCAATGGTTAACCGCGAGGTGCCAATCATTGCCGACGAATACGTTGAAATGGAGTTTGGGACCGGTTGCCTTAAGGTGACGCCCGCCCACGACGTAAACGACAACGAGCTGGGCATCAGGCACGGCCTCGAAGTTATTGATATGCTCAATGATGATGCCACCCTGAACGAAGCCGCCGGTTTCTACATTGGTGAAGACCGGTTTAAAGCCCGTAAGCTCATCATAAAAGATCTGGAAGAAGCCGGTTTACTGGTGAAGACGGAAGATATTAAAAACAAGGTTGGATATTCTGAGCGGACCGACGCTGTTATTGAGCCGAAGCTCTCTTTGCAGTGGTTCCTCAAGATGGAAGAAACCGCGAAGCCTGCCCTAGAAAGCGTGATGAACGACACCATTAAATTTTATCCGGATAAATTCCGGAACAGCTATCGCAACTGGATGGAGAACGTGCACGACTGGTGCATTTCGCGTCAATTGTGGTGGG
>JAIULZ010000275.1 GCA_022565805.1 Balneolales bacterium | reverse complement strand
CCGCTGGCCGGACTCGAACCGGCACGGAGTTTTAAGCTCCATTGGATTTTAAGTCCAACGTGTCTACCTATTCCACCACAGCGGCGAACCATTTTTGATAGACGCGCAATATAAGGCAATCCGAAGCTTTTTCGCAAGCGCATTGCGCGGGAATTATGAGGTTATTTTGGTTGGGGCTTATTAATGCTCACTGCGGGAGTTGCCCGCTTATTTTGCTTTTGGAACTCGATATGTTCGGCAGAAATACACATTACATTAAACAGTGTGAATTTGCGCGCCTTGTTTACCCCCCCCCCCAACCCACGCTACAGATATGTCGACGCAATACGGCTGAGTTTTGATTTGCTAATCCGCTACTGAGCATGACCCTCGGTCATCAGTCTTAGGTCATTTTCCCCCATTGAATTAGCACCTCACCCACTCACCCACTCTCCAATACTCCCACTCTCTCCCCGTCCTTCGTCCTCGGTCATTTTGCGAAAATCAACTTAGCCTTTTTTCCGGATTGATCGCATGGCTCTTTTGCATATATAGGCCGTAGCACGGGCACCTTCTGTTTCTTTTGTTTCCGAAAGCCATCGCTCGCATACTTCTGTTGTGAAATCGGGCGCTGTTTTCGAAGCATCATTCAGCCAGTTGCCGACTGAGTTTTGCACGTAGTCCGACTCGTCTGTTTTTAGCATTTCGAGCAGCGGCAGCGCTGTTTCCGGGTTTGTTTTCAGTTTTTTGGAATGTGCACACCACACGCCCCGGGGTCGGGTTAGCTCGCACGCAAAGCGGCGCATGTTTTCGTTGGGGTCTGCCGCGAATCGCAATAATAGCTGAATCGAAGTTTCAGGATCTTCTATGATGAGGTCTCTTACGGCCATCCAGGCTATTTCGCGAACGCCAAAATGCGGATCTTTGGCAAATAGCGCTGCCCGGCCGAAACGTTCTTTCATCTCGCGTGATCTCTCTCCTTTCACGACTTTATCGTGCTGCTGCTTTGCCTCGAGATGCTCTTTCTTTTTTGCAGAGTGATGTTTTCCACAGTGGATTAATGCCGCCCAGCAGCGAACAGTGTCTGAAGTATGAGCCGAAAGTTTTCGTATGGCTTCATCATACAATGAATCTTCAAATTCTGAATGAAGGATTTCTTGTCGTATTAGCCGTGCTGCAGTGTTAAGGCGCTTTATAATGCCGGTTTCTTTTGATAACGCCAGCTTTTCACTTATTGCTGTGGCCGCAGTTTCGCCCAGAATATCGGGCAGCACAAATCCTGCCAGCTTGCTGTAATCTACTGCAAGCCATTCGCTTAGCGTAAAAGATTCTGCTTCACCCGAATTTAGCTGATCTAAAATATCCGCATCGATATCCGAAAATGACCGGGCGCCTTTTCTGTTGCTCATCTGTAGCGGGCTCCTTTGTATTTAAACGTGGGTTGGGGGAAAGATGACATCACCCTGCAAAAAAGCAGAGCGAATTTTTACGAAAATCTGAGCTGTTTGCATTTAAAATCCGAATCGGATTCCTGTCGAAATATAGGCGATATTCGCAAAATTATACACGCGATCGTTGTCTGCACCGCCGTCGAGCATGCGGAACCCGGCAAAAGCCATCCAGTCGTTTCCGAAGCTGTAGGTTAGGCGAACCGTACCATCAATGGCCCGACCCTGAGTGCTTACAAGTCCTTCAACATCTGCTTCGGTTCCAAGCCCTGATCCGAAATTGAACTTGCCGTATAAATGGATAAGCGGAACTATGCCAAGATCGGTATTCGATTGGTTGCGGTCGCCCTGCACCAGTCGTACTTCGGCATCCCGAATGAGCGCGGCGAGCCCGGCCCCAAGCTGTGTGCGGTCGTCCTGATAAAACAAGTAGCGCCACGTGAAGCGGTAGGTACTAAAACGATAGGTGCCGTCGACCTGGAAATCAGCCAAAAAAGTCTGCTCTTCAAAAAAGGTGTCTTCCTGCAGGAATCCGGTGCCTGAGCGCTGAAGCGGTGCAAACAATATCCGGAATTGATGCCGTTCGAAAGGCGAAAACTCCAGACTAAGCCGCAGATAAGGTTCGGGAAATGTACCAATTAAATCCAGGAAGTCGAATTGCGTGCCTATATCTCCTGGAATCCTAACCTCATTTTTGGTAAACCAAGCCGCTCCGGATTCCAGCTCAATCGCCAGCGGAACGCCAAAAAGTGCAGCCGAACTAAGCTGATCTGTATCTGGCGGAGGCAGCACTACCTCCTCACCCGGAATAGTCTGTGCCACGGCAGAGGTGTTCATCATCAGGCTAAAACTTAACAAAATCACCATAACAACAACCGGAACTGCCAGATATTTTTTAGCTGAATCAACCAGTGTCTGTACTAATAAAACTTGCCTACTTTTTTTACTGGAATAATCTCTATACATGTGAAATATGTGTTTTAAAAAATTGACGCAGAAAGCAGCGCGAAAACAAACCAATGACAAATTAACGCCAAAATACCCCGATAGCCGATTTGCCTCAAATATTTCTATTTTTTTGTACGCTTGTGAATAACTCCTAAAACAAATGCGTGTTTACACACAGCCCTCTGAAATTCAGTTTAATGGCGCCCTAAATCAGCAGAAAAAAAATAGCCCTAAAAGCATGAATATTAGTTTCTGAAAGAACACCTATACGCCACATAACGCAAATCAGCCGCATATAATTTGTTTTACAGCATCATCTTAACAAATTAGTCGGGTGGGTATAACAGAAATTTGGGGCAATCCCAAGCTGAAGCATGGGCTATTGAGATGTTCTTTTTGGTTATGATGGGGTTTTGGCTCGAAAGTATTTACTTATCAGATTTTCGGTTCTGGGGCTCAGAGATTAATGTGAAGTTCAAAAGCCCGAATCAAGCTGAAGCATGGGCTATTGAGATTTTGCTCCTAGGTTATGATGGGGTTTTCGCTCGAAGGTATTTACTGAGTAGATTTTCGGTTCTGGGGCTCAGAGATTAATGAGAAGCTACCAGGCCCGAATCAAGCTGAAGCATGATTCGGGAACAAGGTTTTTTCCAGCACCATGCTTCAGCTTGGTGCCAACCCCGTCGCCAGCATTCGAGCTGATAAG
>JAIULZ010000274.1 GCA_022565805.1 Balneolales bacterium | reverse complement strand
TGTTAAACAAGTTGATTTGTAGCCACTACACGGTCTTTTTGCGGAAGTTAAGTTAGATCCCAAGTTTTTGCCCAAGCTGAAGCATGGGCTTAGGAGATTTTTTTCTGTGTTGTGATGGCTTTATTGGCCTTAAATTAGTTCTGACCAGATTTGCGCTACCGGGGCTCAGAGGTTGATTACGAAATTATGGGCCCGAATCAAGCTGATGCGTTTTGTTCTGTCCCATAACGGCGGGCATTGCTTATATGGTCAGTTTTTTGGTTTGGTTTGGGATGGCTTCACCGCACAAATGAAAACTCCATAGCACCGTACTTCGAGGTGGATTAAACCTTCTCGTTCATTTTTTCAATTTGTTTACCTGCTTTTAGTTTGCGGAATTTGTTAGTTCCTGAACAATACGGTCTGCTCTATAGACCGATCGTAAAGCTTCCATCATCGCTCGTACGTCTACAGAAATTGCGCGTGCAGTTTCGTCGGAGTAAATAAAATCTCCTGACAATGATTCTATATTGCCGTCGAAAATAAGACCTACCAGCTCTAGATTTACAGATAGTAATGGTGAACCAGAATTCCCACCAATTATATCATTTGTGCTAACGAGATTTAGTTGTGCCGATAAATCGATTTCATTTCTTTTTTCCAACCATATTTCGGGTAATCCCCATGGGGCTTCACTATTATGCGAAAAATGGCGATTAAACATTCCATACAAGGTGGTGAATGCTGGTGCAATTGTGCCATTATATGGATATGAAGCTATTATCCCATCCTGTAATCTTGGTGAAAAAGTAGCATCCGGAGGTGATGAGGTGCCGTACAGATCGTAGCGAGCCCTGCCGAGATTTCGGTTCAACTCGTCTTCCTGCTCTTCTAGACCAGCAAGTACAGAGGTCATTCGGTCGAAAGCAGGCCCATATGATAGTCCAAAATGGATTAAAGCATCCGAACGGTCAACTCCTTCATCCATAAGCTGCATAGTTCCTTCTACAGAAACCAGATAGGGATGATTTAGCGCAATCTGCACGAATTCATCTTTACTCATTTGCTGTAAAGCATTTGGCAAATACAGCGGATTCGGTTCTCCTTCGTGCAAAGCAGAAAAGGATGGTTTTATTCTTTCGAGGCGGGAGCGAATGAGTTCTCTTTCAATAAAATCGGGGAACTGTACAGTACGCTGAATTAAATTCATATAGCGATCGGCCGCGGCTCTGTCGCCAATATTACGGGCGTATTCTGCTCTGCCAATTAGAATTGCCCGCTGCAAAATACCGGAAGAAAGTATGGTACCCGGCTGCAGCCCAAATAGTGCCCGGTATATATCTGCATAATCCATTTTAGAATCATGAATATCTTCGAGCTCGTCATGTACCGATCCATAGAGTTCACGGGTTTGAGCATTGGCTTGAATATCATTCATAAACTGAAGTTCAGACTGCATTCTTCTCCCCATAAACATAGGATCTTCTAAAGTGCGTAATCCACCTGAATAGGCTTTAATAGCATTGCGAAGCTGAAATATGATGATATCCATATTGAAGGAGGCCGCTGTTGCTGCATCATATTCCATAAAAGAACTGAAAGCCTGTTCTACATCTTCAATTACACCCAAAAGGGTATACTGCTCCACATCACGCTGATACTCCAGCTGTGCTACAGTCAGGAGCCGGCTTGTAGAACCGGGATTGCCAACTACAAAAACCGCATCTCCTTCAGAAGCACCAGTTTCCGACCAACTAAAGAAGTAATCGCTTTCGAGAGGCTCATCGTTTTCATACACGCGAAGGAAGGTCATGTCGAGGGTATATCTTGGATATGTAAAATTATCAGGATCTCCACCGAAATATCCAACTTCCAGCTCGGGCACCATTACCAACCGCACATCATTATACCTGCGAAAAGTATAGGCCGAGTATATTGCACCATTATACAAACCAATCACTTCAACGATAATATCATCTCTGTCGGGATAGTTGTCTAAAATTCGTAATTCTTGTTCCATAATGGCATTTTCGAGTGCTTCACTTTCTGAAAAACCGTTGGGCTCTGCACTGCGAATTGCATCGGTAACATCCTCTATTGCTATTAGCTGATCTACAAAGAAGTTGGGGATTTTCCGCTCGTCCCGCGTTTGTGCTGCATAAAATCCATCTGCGGTAAGGTTTTCTCCTTCCTTAGTTACAGCTGCTACCTCATCTCGAGTACAATGGTGATTTGTAAGTACGAGTCCTGTAGAAGAGACAAAAGAGCCAGTACAGTTCGGAAGCCTTACGCTCCCCATTCTTGCTTTAGTAATCCATTCGTCGGTTATATCGATACCATACTCTTCCCGAAAGAAATCGAATGGAGCATGTTCGAATGTCCACATCCGCCCGTTGTCGAACTCTCCGGGCTCTACAACCGGGTAGGCTCTGTTTTGCTTAATCTCTATTTGATGTGATACAGTATCATGAATTGTTTCACCGGCCCCTGCGCAATACGCTAGTATAAAGCCTGAAATAAGCAGTAGAACTGTTTTAAAAGTATAATGTTTAATCATATATGTATATCGTATAAGTATATTTTCTAAATACCAGGCTCTAAACTCGTATCTCTTTTCTTCATAATGTTGCCGGCTAGCTTTTCAATAGCACTCTTAGCCATAATTAATTTCCCGGATTAGAGAAATTAGTCTTAAGCATCACGGATTCGCGTGTACTTCCTTAATATAAGGCATAGAAAAACCTTAATTTTGTCTGGCTTCTTCTATGGATCAAAGGCTTCTCATACCGAATTTGATGCATATTCTAAGCAGATTTAATTAGCTTAAGCACTTCTATATTTATTTGAGCAGGACATCAATTCTAAATATCAAAGCTAGATTCTTCAAACTGTCATTCTGATCTTAGAAATCTGAATTATTGCGCACGTTAAATCACTTACAAATAATTTACACTTTTTTGTGATTATTCCATGATAGGAAAACGAAGATAGATTCGACGCCTGTTTTCTCAGCTATCTCAACTTAATCAAAATTTTAAAAATCAAGCTTCATTCTATTTTAACTACGTTCGGTAGTGCTACATCTATTATTTTCTATAGAATAGCACATTTATTCAAGCTATTCAGGTAAAGAGCACCGTATGTGGGATATATTTCGAGATTTAATTCAGGATTT
>JAIULZ010000273.1 GCA_022565805.1 Balneolales bacterium | reverse complement strand
CCTCGGTCCTCCGTCAATTTCGTCCAGTGAATTAGCACCTCACCCACTCACCCACCTACCCGCTCTCCCACTCTCCCCGCCCTCCGTCCTCGGTCAATTTTACCCTGTGCCAATTGTCTAATTTCATCCCTGAATAGCAGATCGCCCTGTCAAATAAGTTAATTTGTAGCCACTACACGGTCTTTTTGCGGAAATTAAGTTAAGGGCAGAGACGAAAGTTTGGAGGAGATAACACAAAACGTGAACTTGGTTGCTGGGGAATTAAAAAAGCGAATTCCGGAAGTTCAGATACAGGCACAATGCAGCGGAGGAACACTCAGTAAACTGATTATCCGGGAAGGGGATGCTCAGGTGAAACTTGAGGTAAATACCGTACTCAGAGGAGCTCTGTTTGGTGCGGTTGAAATGGAATTATCACAAACGATACAGAATGAGTTTCAGCTTTTCGCAGTCGCAAACGCGCTCTCCTTTGAACATCTTTATGGGGGCAAGCTATGCGCGGCTCTAGACCGGCAGCATCCCCGGGACTTATATGATGTTTGGGGTATTGTTGAAGAATGAAGGAATAACGGATGATGTACAAAAAGCATTTATTGGATATCTGATTAGCCATTCCCGTCCTATGAATGAGCTATTGAATCCGAATATCCTGCCCATTGAAGAGTTGTGCCACAAGGAGTTTTCCGGAATGACTAATGATGACTCAATCCTGTCTGAATTGCAGGCAGTCCAGCACACCCTTTCAAAACAAATTATAGCAGATTTCACTGACGATGAAAAAGAGTTTCTGATTTCGTTTAAAAAAGGTACTCCGATATGGGAGCGTATCGCGTTGCCGGGTTTGAAGGATATGCCTGCTGTGCAATGGAAGCTGATTAATCTGTCTAAAATGGATAAACAAAAGCACCTCACAGCTACAAGAAAGTTAGAAAAGGTGCTGATTGATGGATAGGTTGATAATAACTCCCGTGAATTTTACTTGCTGATTATAATTAAAGCATTAATATTCATGAACCTGTCATTTTAAAAATTCAGACTAAAACCTCACCCACATACCTGAGCGGTACATTGTTTTAAATACCACAAAGCCTAAAAGCACTAAAAGAGTATTAGAAACTAAGTTTGCCCGAGGGATCCCCATGCTAAGGAATAGCATACGTTTGGAATCGACCTCCAAAAGCGGGCTTTTCGCCTTCAGCACCATGTTGCCAAATAAAGGAGATTTCCCGACACCTGTTCAGTTTGGGACAAGCTTTCGGGCATGCTTTGGGTAATTATAGTTTATATAATTCAATAACTTATGCTTCAAAAAGGATGTTTTTATTTAATCCAAGAGAGAAAACGGGCAAAAGAGTGGTTTTGTAAAGCCTTCTATTATTAAAAGTATTTGGGGGCAACAGTGATTTCCGTGATTCAATTTTTGCGCGTTCTTCGAGATGCTCAGAAGTCAGTACATAGAAGCTCGTAAGAACTTTTAGCTAAAGATTAAATAAACACAAATTAAAGATAGAATAAAGACGTATCAAAGACACATAATATATGACTTTGATACGTCTTTGATATGACTTTGACCTGTGTTTAATATTATTTTATAAGAAACTACACCCGACTCAATCATAAAGGAATATCTGTAATCGGTGAGAAAAAAAATGACTTCGATGCAAAAACCTACCCCGAATCCAACTTGTAGATATCAATCATAATTATTTGAAAAAAATAATATAGAATACCTATGAGTCTCTCAGAAAGGGATGTTATTAAAGGATTAGATTTTCGACCAAACTCAAAACTCAACACTCAACACTCACTCCTGAGCGGCACACTGTTCTAAAAACTGAACAAACCAGAAAACACTAAAAAAAGCTTTCAAAATAAAGTACGCCCGAAGGATCCCCTCGCTAAAAGATATTATTTGTAATTATAAACTAAATCTACTATTCTACTTAAGTCAAATATTTCAATCTATTAGCAAATGGTTTACAGACATAGCTTTTACTTAGTTGGTAACCCCATACTCTCCTACACCTACGACCGCCAGGGCAACATAACATCCCGCAGATTTCAGCATTGGGTTACGGGGCAGTCTTTTTCACCTGGTACGATTATGACGGCTTTGGCAGATTGTCCGAAATCCGTACCAATACCACGAATTCCTTTACAGATGCAAATATAGACGCAGCTTATACCTACTCCGCTACGGGGAATCGGCAGAAACTGAGTCTGAACCATGGCAGCAACGATTCCTGGATGGAGGAGATCGATTACAGCTACAACATGCGCGGGTGGCTTACTTCTATTAATGATCCGGTGGATCTTGGCGGGCGTTCTTTTGGCATGGAGCTGCATTATTATAGTCGCCTGCACGGCAATAACGGTGGTAATTACAACGGCAACATATCCGATATACGCTGGAGTACCCCATCTGCTGATTCTCAGCTGCATACCTACCAGTATTATTACGACCGCGCCAATCGCTTAGTGGGGGCAAACTACAAAGAATCGCGAGTTTATCTAGCAGATTACCCTTATAATGTACGAGGGTCAAATACGCCCACTGTTCAGGTAACCGATAATTTTGGATTTACGCAGCCTATTGGTTACGACGCCAACGGTAATTTCCAGACGTTAAGACGCAACAATCAACCGGGTGCCGGTTTCAAGACCTACCAGTATAGGTACTATCCCGGCACCAACCGCCTGCGTAACACCACCGGCAGCAACACCGCAAACACGTACCTCTACGATGCAGCCGGAAATGTGACCGCAAACTCGGAGCGGAATATTTCCAACATTACGTACGACCATCGTAATCTCACCCAGCATATTAGCACCGACAATGGCTTGCACGAGTATACCTATAATTCGGAAGGCCTTCGTATCATGAAGCGATTTAGTCCGGAGGGCAGCGATAGCTGGACGGTGAACAAACGCTATATTTATGGCGCCTTCGGCGAGCTCATTGCGCAGTTTGATGGGGCTACCGTAGATTACTGGAATATTAGCGGACCGGGCGGGGAAGGCATCGGGCGAAAAGGTCAGACGCCCCCTATTGGTATAGGTGATGTGATATCGATGAAATCGGGTACATATGTGGGGTATATGCGTTATTACTACCTGAAGTACCACCTCGGCTCGGTGCGCGTAACGCTTAACCAAAGTGGTACTGTTGTGGGGCGTGATG
>JAIULZ010000272.1 GCA_022565805.1 Balneolales bacterium | reverse complement strand
CGTAATTTAAATGGATTGAAGCCTGATTTTTAAAATTTTGATGAAGTTGAGCTAAAGCACCAAAGACGAATGTTTACAGAATGGTAAAAAAAAGTTAGCAAGCTGCGCAGAACTCAAATAATAGCTTACCTTATCATCTTTAGAGTACTCAGATGCTGTGTTCTTACTTTCTTTCGTTACCTGTTTGTACGTGTCACAAGGATTCTTACATCCTTATCTATTTAGCCTCTATTATTAATTAACAGTGGGGAATAGAGCTTTATCTTTTTGGAATCTTTCTGATGTATAGACAAAGCGGCACAATAAAACACCTATTATTTGTGAATTATCGAGGTTAGATTTAAGGTGTAAGTATTAATAGGTTTGATCTTGATCAACTAGAAATCCAGAGATAAAGTAGATTAGAAATTATGCAAGCCGGTAACTTCTCAAAAGAAATTTGAAACCTGTATCTCTTTTTTACGTCATAAGTCTTTATATACCATTTGATCCGACCCCGATAGTAGCTTTATTTTTTGGGATATGGGTCTTCCGGTAAAGCAATTAAATTTGTGGCTGATGCCGATTTGTCGAAAAGGCAGTGATGCATCAAATTTATATTTTCGATTATGGATGGAACTAAGGTTGATTCCTGATCGTACTACTAGGCAATGTTTAAAATCAATTAAATCATAAGCTAATTATGTCCCGAGTTTTACAAATAACTGTTTTACTGATTGTTTCAGGCTTTATTTGCATACAAACCGCAGATGCGCAGAACAGACAGATCACTTTGAATGAAGCCGTAAGCATTGCGCTGGAAGAGAACCTGGATATTTTGCAGGCCGAAAATAACCTGGGCCGGAATGATGCCTCTGTAAGAAGTGCGGTTGGGCAGTTTCTGCCAGACCTGAGCGCTTCTCTAAGCGCGAGCAGGGCTACAGGCCGTCAGTTTAACCAAGCTACAATTACATTCGATGATTTTACTCAAAACTCTGTAAACGGCTCTATTGGTACAAGCGTGCCACTTTTTACTGGTTGGAGAAATATTAGCAATCTTCGTGCTGCCCGCACCGACAGAGAGTCTGAGGAGCTGCGTTTTGAGCGATTAAGAGAAGATATTATTTTCCAGACGGCTACCGAGTTTCTGCAGGTTATTCTTAATCAGCAGCTTTTGGAAATTGCAATGGATAATCTTGAAACAACCAGAAAGCAGCTCGAACAAGTAGAAGCACAGGTTGAGGTTGGGATGCGACCAATAGTAGACTTATTTAATCAGGAAGCAGAAGTAGCAAACAGTGAGTTAAGCGTTATACAGGCAGAGTCGAACCTTAATACAAGCAAAATAAGAATTATTCGCTTGCTCCAGCTCGATGCTTTGGATAATTACGAGTTCGTGGCTCCGGAAATCGATACCGAAGGAATTATTCCACAATCGTTTGATGTACGTGATCTTGTAGAAGCAGCCTTACAAAGCAGGCTGGATGTGCGAAGCCTTGAACTGCAGCTGGATGCTGGTGAGCATGCATTGCGTTCTGCAAGAAGCGGCTACTGGCCAACACTGTCATTTTCAGCTAACATGAGCACCTCATATGGCGACCAGTATCGTCTTCGGGCAATAGACCCATCAACAGGCGAGCTTACCACAGAAACAGTAGGTTTTAGCGATCAATTTTTTGATCAGCGTATTAATCGCAATATAGGTTTTAATTTGAGCATCCCTATTTTCGATCGTTTTCAAACAAGTACAACAGTTCAAAACCGTAAAATCGATTTGCGTAACGCAGAAATCGCACTCATTGACCGGAAATCCGGAGTTATGCAGGAAGTAAGACAAGCTTATGAGGATTATCAGGCGCTGAAGCAGGAGCTTAGAACTACCGAAGTACGATTACGTGCCGCTGAGAAAGCCTTTGAAACACAGCAGGAAAGATATAATGTAGGTTCTACGACCTTAATTGAACTTACACAGGCCAATAATGCATTTTTCCAGGCTTCAAGTCAACGTATACAAACTGTATATCAGTTTATCTTTCAGGAAAAGCTGCTTGATTATTATTTAGGAAAAATAACAGAAGATGTACAGTTCTGAGGATTCAAAATAATCTGAATTTGACCAAAAAAATTGAAACAAGCGATAGCACCTTTCGTAATTAATACACAAAGGTGAACCGGGCTCCCTTGCGGAGCCCGGTTTGTTTCATAAAGAAACGAATCTCAACTGCGTATTAAATCTTTGATTTAGCAGATTAGTTTATGGCCGGCCTCGACGCTGATGGCTTTTTCAGAAATCAGTTTTCAGATTTCTTTATTTCCCCGCATTCATAGAAACAATTAAATATTACAGCTTATGGATACTTATAAACCACTTATTTCTATTCAAGAAATGACTAAAACCTATGAAATGGGTGATCAGACGGTTCGTGCATTAAGAGGAGTTACGATTGATATCAGAAAAAATGAATATGTAGCTATCATGGGCCCTTCGGGATCGGGTAAGTCAACTTTTATGAATATGATAGGATGTTTGGATACCCCATCAAGTGGTAGCTATTTCCTTAACGGTGAGGATGTTAGCACGCTAAGCGATGATGAGCTGGCGTCTGTGAGGAACAAAGAAATTGGCTTTGTTTTCCAAACCTTCAATTTGCTACCGAGATCTAGTTGTCTGGCTAATGTAGAATTACCACTCATATATGCCGGAGTTCCAGCTGGCGAGCGTAAACAGCGGGCAAAAGAAATGCTTACGAAGGTAAATCTTGGTGATAGAGTCTATCATAAGCCTAATGAGCTGTCTGGGGGGCAAAGGCAACGGGTTGCGGTAGCAAGAGCACTTATCAACCGACCATCGATTATTTTGGCCGATGAGCCAACCGGAAATCTGGATAGTAAAACAGGTGTCGAAATAATGTATTTATTTGAAGAGCTGTACAGGTCTGGCAATACGATTATAGTAGTAACGCATGAAGAAGAAATAGCGGCACATGCGCGCAGGATAATTCGTTTGAGGGATGGTCTGCTCGAAAGCGATCAGAAGGTTTCATCGCCTGCGCTCGAGTCTGTATCTCTGCATCAGGAAGATTTTCAGCCTGCCTAGATAAGAGTTTAGTTAGAAAAACATCACAATAAAGGAAAATAAAAAAGCCTGATCTACAAATGTGTAAATCAGGCTTTTTTTGTACCGCGTACGGGATTCGAACCCGTGCTACCGCCGTGAAAGGGCGGCGTCCTA
>JAIULZ010000271.1 GCA_022565805.1 Balneolales bacterium | reverse complement strand
AAGTAATTTAAGTCGAGCTGGAATAAACTATACTTTTGATACAGCCTCGACCGATTTTGTAACCCCGGATGAAGGACTTCGCGAAGCAGTCCGTAATCCGGGGGATAAAAACAAAACACAAATAAAGCCGAGTCGGGATATTTTTGAAATCAGGAAACTTACCGAGGGCTACTATCCAAACACATCAAAGTAACAATCCCGCACCACGATGCAATCAGAGTGAAAAAGTATTCGAGGGATGTGGAATGAATGCATCAAAGTGAATTTTTTTGAATCAAAGGGTATGATTTATTCAATCATCACGGGAACCTTCAGATCTAAATTCCATGACTCTCTGTTGGTGCTAACAGATAGAAACGCTGTAAGATGGCTTAGTAAAAACCACTTTTTTTCCGGTTTCTCCCCTGGAGTATAAAAAAAATCCTCGACCCCGAACCGTCGGGGGCTCCGGTTTAATTTTTTGATCTTGCGTGATATACGAATAAAATAGAAGCTTTTTCAAAGCTTGCTGTAAACAGAATCTGCAACTTCAAAACGTCAAAATCAGATTATTTACGCATCAAATAAACATAGATCATATATTCCAATATGTAAATATGATTAATGATTGGATGGCAATTTTCGACTGTAAGGAAATGGCACCGATCAAAAAATTAATCTTACCTGCATTATCCACCGTGTGGGAATCGCTACGCTTGGTGCACAGCGTTGCTTAGAACTTTAAATGATGTATCTGACTGAAGCACATGTCGATACATACAATCGACTATAAATTGTGAATTATGCAGTCTTAATTAAAAATTAAACAGCAAAATCGTAATGATGAGCACATCGGCTTTTTTGAGAACCCTTGTATCGGGATTTATTGCAACATTTATTATGGTAATGATTTCATTTTTCCAGGGTGGATTAGGACTTCCTGTTGTAGATGTCGGGCACATAATGAAGGAGGGTTTTAATCAGGTTCACGTAGGTGAGCCATATTCTATTATATGGGGGAATGTGGCCTATTGTATCGTTGGTATATTGCTGGCGCTTATATGGGTAACGATGCTCATGGAGCGGGTACCGGGCAAATGGTGGCTACAGGGAATAATCTATGGACTGTCAATTTCATTTATCGCCGGGCTTATTGTGGCTCCTTTAGCCGCGCTGGCGGCCGGAGATTCTATAGGTATTTTCTACTTCGATACATGGTTTATACGCGAATTGATTATCGCAGGCCTCAATATGCACCTCGGTTACGGTCTGGTTCTTACGCTCTGCCTAAAATTTGCTGGTGTTAAAGGAATGAAAACTGTGGCTGAGGCTTAGCAAGTAGAAATTAGCAATTACCAATGGGAAATTAGATTTATCAGTGGTGCTAAGCGACATTAGAAAATAAAATGCAGTATGCTGATGTAAATTAACAAGCCGGAAAATGGTTACCTTTAGATAAAGTATGATGCTACTATTTCCCCAACCATAGCTTGCCGTTAATGCTAAACTTTATTCGTGAAATTCGTCCGTTTTCTACAACGGGACTCATTGCCGGCACCTTCTTTTTTGCGCTGTCGATGACCCCGGGTCTGGTGCCAAGAACCGATGTTTTTCAGGGAATCGTTACTGGCTTATCATTTGCAGCCGGCTATGGTATCGGGGTGCTTACGATTTGGCTGTGGATGTATCTTGGTCTTCCGCGAATGTCTGCGAAAATCAAAATCTACTCTCAAATAGTTTCGGCATCGGTTTGCATTTTCATTGGTATCCTTTTTTTACGTGAGGCGAACGGTTGGCAAAATGAGCTCAGAGCGCTGATGGATATGGAGCCTGCACCTGGAATGCAGCCTTTAACGGTTGCGCTGGTGGCGATTCTCGTTTTCTTGGCAATAATGGCTTTAACGAGGCTTTTCAGATTCATTTCACGAATTATTATTGGTCGGCTGAAGCGATACGTGCCGCCCAAAATTTCATACCTCGCCGGATTAGTTGTCTCGTTTGTTCTTTTTTGGTCGCTACTCGATGGGGTGTTGTTTTCGCTTTTACTTCGTGCAGCAGATTCTGCATACGAGCAGATCGACGAGCTTATAGAACCGGAAGCCGAACAGCCTGCTAATCCTATGCTTACCGGAAGCAGCGCATCTTTGCTAAGCTGGGAAAAAATGGGTCGGCAGGGCAGACGTTTCCTGTCGGCAAGGCCATCTTCACACGAAATCGCTGCCTTTACCGAACTAAAAACCATGGATCCCATTCGTGTTTATGTTGGTATGGGCGTAGCAGAAAGTCCGGAAGAAAAAGCGGCATTGGCGCTGGAAGAGCTCATCCGTGTAGGTGCTTTTAACCGAAACTTGCTAATTATTGCAACTCCAACCGGTACCGGTTGGATAGATCCAGCATCGATTCTGCCTCTCGAATATTTGCACAGAGGTGATGTGGCTACGGTGTCGGCTCAATACTCCTATTTACCCAGCGCGCTTTCGCTCTTAGTTGAAGAGGAGTACGGCGTTGAAATGGCCCGCGCACTTTTCCGTGAAATATATGACTACTGGAGCGGCCTTGCTGTTGATAAACGACCGAAATTATATCTGCACGGTCTAAGTCTCGGCGCGCTCAATTCCGATCGGTCGTTCGATTTATACGATATTGTGAATGATCCCATAAACGGGGCATTCTGGGTTGGTCCGCCCTTTAGAAAACAAAGCTGGCAGACCATAACGGCAAATCGGGTGCCCGGGAGTCCGGCATGGTTACCGCGCTTCAGAGACGGATCTGTGGTACGCTTCGCAAATCAGCAGGGCGGTCTCGAATTTGGGGATGCTCCCTGGGGAAACTATCGTATGGCCTATCTGCAGTATGCCAGCGACCCGGTAACCTTTTTTGATCCGCGGTCATTTTTTCGTCGGCCAGAATGGATGAACACACCAAGAGGACCGGATGTTTCGCCTGGCCTGAGCTGGTATCCGGTGGTAACTATGGTGCAGCTTGCGCTGGATATGGCCTCTGGAACCGCCCCGCGTGGTTTTGGTCATGAATATGCGGCAGTACATTATTTCGATTCCTGGCTGGCTCTCACCGAACCATCCGGCTGGACTTCTGAAGAGTTACATAAACTGCGGGATCATTTTTCGGAAATAGATCTCTATGGTCCATAGACTTGCTGAAAAGAAGATTGTTAAAGACCGGGAATAAAAGGGCAGGTGTAACTTAACTTCCGCAAAAAGACCGTGTAGTGGCTACAAATCAACTTATTTAACA
>JAIULZ010000270.1 GCA_022565805.1 Balneolales bacterium | reverse complement strand
GCCGCCGGATTCCAGTACATGGCCGTGGCATCATCTACCGAGGCCGTTATTGCGTTGCCAACTCCTACTGCGCGCGCGCCTACCGGTATGTTCAGAAAATCGGCCGCCTTCGTTCCCGAAAGAGACAGCTCCTGTGCCTGTACCAGCGTGTGCGTGCCAAATCCCGCCGTAATTAGGGCAGCCGTGGTGAGCGCAAGACCCGCACGACAGGCCTTTCTGATAAGCTGATCTATTCTGTCTTTTAATTTGTGCATTGTCTTGCCCTTTTATTTGATGACCGCAAATTTACCCACCTTCTCGCCTACGCCGGGAGCATTTACATGGTAGATGTATACTCCGTAGGATAGGTTTCGGTTATCGTTGGTAACCATATTCCAGATGTAGCGGCTTTCACCAGGCCCGTTGTTTACGTTTATGGTTTGCAGAAGCCGCCCGGATACTGAAAAGATGCGGATGGTACACTGCTGTGGCAGATTGGTAAAGTGAAGTTGTCTCCCAGATGTTGCGTTTTCACCCTCATGTGATACCAAATAAGGGTTGGGAACAACCCGAATATCATCCAGCGGGCTCTCTACCGAGCTAAGATCTACTGATGGCTGATTTTCGCCTTGAATGCTAAACTCAAGCCTGTCGGAGCTTGTAAATGGTTTGATAGTGAAAAACTGAAGCTCATCTCCGCCAGCAGGGTCTACGGTAAGGCCAAATGAGCTGCTTGCTGTACGAGCCAGCATTGAGATTCGCCATGTATCGGCAAGCTGGTTATTTTCCCCTACATTTTCGAGTATATAAAGGATATCGCTTCTGGACTGATTGTTGTCGTCTAATGCAGCCCGGAATCGTCTGAAGTCGGCCGTAGCAGACCAGCTTTCTCCACCATTAATAGTACGTAAACGAGTAGAGTTTGCGCCTGTAACTACCAGTCTTTCAGTATTAAGAGCACTTATTCCAAAAAGCGTAGCACCAATACCACTGGTTTGTGGCTGCCAGGTTTCGCCTGCATCTGTGGTTTTTACAATCGATCCGTTCTGTCCTACGGCCCAACCTGTAGAGGCATTTACAAAAGTGATGCTATTTAATGTAGAGCTCGTGTTCGATTCGGCGAGAGTCCATGTTTCTCCACCGTCACTGGTTTCAAGTATGCGGCCGGCAGTTCCAACCAGCCAGCCAGTATTTTCGTCATTAAAATGCATACCGAAAAACTCTGCCTGCACACCGGTGGTAAGCTCCTGCCAGGTCACACCGCCATCCATAGTTTTTAGAGTGGCAAGTAGCCCGGTTACATAGCCTACGTTTTCATTTATGAAAAAGACTTCGTTTAAGCGACGAATGGTGCCGGATTCTGCAAATGTCCAGCTGCTTCCACCATCGGTTGTACGAATAATTCTTCCGTTATCCCCTACAGCCCAGCCCAGGTTTTCGTTAATGAAAAATATATCTCTAAGAATATTTCCAGAACCCGTTGGCAGTGCATCCGACCACGTGATTCCACCGTCTGTGGTCCGAATTACTACGCCTTCACGACCTGATGCCCAGCCCTGATTTTCGTTTATAAAAGAAAATGACTTTATACGAACACTCTGGCCACTTTCTATATTGGTCCAGTTTACCCCGCCATCTGTACTGCGCTGTATAAGACCTGCGGCGCCACCTACCAGAATACTATTTTCGCTTAAATAAGCGGCTGTTCGCACATCTCGCGGTAGTTGTGGATTCGTAAAAAAGGCATATTCAACTTCTTGTCCGGTGGTAGTGTTAAATACGCGTACGTTCGTTTCTTCGGATGGGAGATTATTATTTCCGATTTGGAAAGGGGTAGAAGAAGAAACCGGTTCATTATAGATTTCAACTCGATAGTCGAAAGGAGTTGGGTTTCTGCTCGATACCCCAAGCTGCGGATTGTGAATATTAGCAGATTGATTGGTTATCCATTCCGAGCGCTCAAAATCGGGTGCTACACGTTCTGGTATATCCGAAACGGTTAGCAGCAACCCTTCTTTTACGGGGAGTTCGGTACCATCGAGGTCTTCGATTCTTCTGTGAAGAAACTCTCCTGTTGTTGTGTTTAATAAAGAGAAGTTTTGGGTAACAAGATCGAAAACACCTCCAATACCCGCCACAAGAGTATCCTCGAATACAATTGCGTACTCGTTCCCGCCACGAAGTGCAGCCGGATCTATAATTTCAAGGTTGATGTTTCCGGAGCCTGTGCCTTGTGTTTGCGTAATTACGGGATCTACCGGCGCGACATAACCTGGCGCATTTTGCTGGGGAGTAACCGCTACAACGTTAATTCCCGTAACCACAGAACCATCAGGCAGAACTTCTACGTCTATTGGTGACTCCAGTGGAGGATGAGTATATACGGTATTTGGAATTGGAATTACCGGTTCACCGTCATCATTAAACTCTACGGGTAAATCAAAATTTGGAAGCGCATCACCATGCGTAAATGAAACTACCGCGTAGTAGTAGGTTACGCCGTTCATCAGACCAGTGTCTTCCCATATACGACGAATTCCCGTATCTGAGCCCAGCCATAGACGCTGCCCGCCTATAGAAGCCGGGTGATACCCTCTGATTTCGTTCTGAAGATCAAAAATTGCTTCAAACTGCAGTCTAATTGGGTTACCGCGATTATCGGTAATTCTTAGTATATCCGAAAAGGTAGGATCAGTCGACTTGTAAATCTTATAGCCCTGAAAGTTATTAGGGTTGGCGAATACTTCACCTCCTGCACCCGGACGCGTAAATACGATATAATCTTCAAAAAATGGATCGAAATGACTTTCTGCCACATCATCCCAGTAAAGCAACACGCTTCCATTGCCCGGCACTGCTTTCAGGGTTGGCATTGGTGGAGTTAGGGGAGCATCTGCATCTTGCGGCTGGGTTTGGTTGACCGTTTGAGCCTGATTATTAAGGCTTCTGTTTTGTGCGTTGGCTTCTGCAAACGGTAGCTGTAGCAAAACCGGGATAGCAAGCAACAGAGCAGTTGTACCCAAACTTCTCAAAAAGTTGTTCATCATCTTTTTAGAATCGTTGGCGATGTTTGTATTCGCCTTATTTTGTAGTGTTTTCTCCATAGGGATACTCCTTAGAAGCTTACGCCGAGGGCGAAGCGATTGGTGATGCCCAGCCATTCGTGCGACTGCAGCGCATATCCCAGACGTAATCCAAGGCCATTGTTTACTTCATAGTTTACCCAGCCTCCGGCCGAGAATAAAAACACCCGGTCGT
>JAIULZ010000269.1 GCA_022565805.1 Balneolales bacterium | reverse complement strand
AGGATCATTAACTCATAAGACGCTAAATGATAGATTAAAGTTTTGTAAAAACACAAAAAAATGAGGCTTTTTTTATAAGAAAGCGGAGTTTTTTTTCAATTCTGTTTAGTTGTGTATTGTTGCGTCGGTGGCCGATTTAACAATTCGCAGAGATTAGCGCCCGTGTCCTTATCCCAGCACCTTCACATAGACATTGCTTTTTCATCACTATCACTATCATTATTTACATACTAATTATCATCATGCCATAAAGATACGACCATTATATTAACAGACACGTAAAGCAATATCTGCAGTAAACATACAAGACTGGATCACTATGAAGTAGAATTCGCCACAGCAGCAAACTTCATATCGAACCACATAAATACCATTATTTCTACAATCACCGGTCAACCTATGCTAATGCAAAGTCCTTTAATGCCAAGATTAAACTGTTACGTACCACCCAAAAAGGCGTTCAGGATGTCCCGTTTTACCTATTTAAACTTGAAAAGCTTTTTGACTGATTATCAGCTCCTCCCCCAAGAAATTCATTTAAACTATTTTGTGTGACAGAAAGGGGGGGTAAATTGCTAAGCTATTGTTTTTTTGTGTTTTTTTAACTTACAAAAATAAATCATCTGTTGTCTTTCGACAGAGCATCTATCTTGTTACTATTGTATATCATCATATAGTTGGATAGCGGAGCCAGTGATTCGTAGACAACCATTTTTCCGTTAAGCAATCGTATTATTGGTGAAGCGGTCATCGTTTCAATTCCGGAGAGAAGTGTTGTCTGTTTTGAGTCCGGGTTGTAAATCACCAAAGAGGGCTTTTTCTGTGACGGAGAAACACCGTGGCTCGTATAAATTAAGTTCTCGTGTACAAATATTGATGTGTTAGCCGATGGGATTGAAAACCCGTATCCCTGAAGTTCACGAGACACCACTCTGAATTCCGAATCCTGATAATAGTCTATCGATATAGTCTCTTCTATTTCTTTTCGCGCCGGATTAAAGCGATAAATATGAGGATGCCCCATCAGCACCGCATAAATCTGATTATTGTGAACCGTAAGCTTTGATGTAAACCGGGTGGCATTCAGATTCCTCAGGTCCTGACGATTACTTATCGCAAGGGCATCTGAAGAGATTGAAATGCGATTGCTTTCGGTGGGGTTATCAAGATCCCTGTATTCGATAAACTGTATTTGTGAATCGCCCGTTGCGGGAAGAAAGAAATGATTCAGGGAAAAATATACCGTGTTATCGACAACCACCATTGAACCTGCGTTCGGGTTACTTCCAAGGAAGGCTTCACTTATCAGACCGAACTCTTCATCGAAAGTCATAAGTATTCCCGGACGCTTTAAAACATATATTTTTCGCTCCTGCTGATCAACATACATAGCTTTAATATGTCTTGCTTCCGATGGCCCATCCCCGTCCCGGATATATGAACCAATTATCTCAAAATCCGAATCAAGTATCGAAACCTTGAAATCCTCGCCATTGTGCAGGATATAAAACTGCTCGTCAAAAAATTTACCCACATCCAAGATGCCTTTCTTCAGGATTTCTTGCTGCGCCAAGACACAGGAATAAATAAGAACAAGCAGTGCTGTTAACCAAATAGTTTTGATACTTTTAGTAAATGAATTCATTGTATTCAATCAATTGTATTATTCAACAGGTAAGTAATTATTAGTCAAACTGATAATGCTTTATCTTTTGTATTTCCAAATAGTTCGAATACTGCTCAAATATTTCATAAAAGAACATGAAATCATTAATTATTTTTACGACGGGTCCCTCTACCATCGTGTCTATTTCAGAGATTTTGTCCAATAAACCGGTAACCGGATCATAAACAATGAGATGAGTCTCATTGAATGAGTTATTTACTATAGAATGGCTGGTAATAACTAAATCATTGAATGTAAATAGAGAGGTGCTAAGACCTGGGGATCTAAATCCATAACCAAACTGCTCTTGATGAACTACTTCGTATTTCACATCTTCAAAGTACTCGATTTCAATTCGTTTCTTTATTTCTTGTTTCTCAAGATCCAATTGATACAGTGTGGAATGGCCAAGAAGCGCTGCATAAAATTCATCATTTAAATGGACGAATCTGGATTGAAATGTCGCAACTCTAACATTTTGTAACATTGACAGGTTTTTAACAGAAAGTTCACTAAATGGAATAGTTATCTGTACAAAATTATCTGGATTATTCAAGTTTGCAAACTCTAGTAATACTAATTCGGCATCACCTGCCTCAATCAAATAAAAGTTATTCATCGAGAAATATATCTTATCACCTGAAATCATCATTCCGGTAGCGTTTATATTTCTTCCAAAATTAATTTCCTCTGTCAATTCTAATTCTGAATTGAACACCATCAAGATGCCAGCTTGTCTTAAAACATATAGCTTTTGGGCTTCTTTATCTATATACAAAGCTTGAACACGTCTGGCCTCAGCGGGACCATCACCATCCCTTACGAATTGTTGAGCAATATTTAAATCCCGGTCCAATATGGTAATCTTATAATCTTCCCCATTGTTAATGATATAATATTGACCGTTAAAAAATTCACCCACGTCGGAGATACCCTTTTTCAGGATCTCATGTTGTGCCAGAGTTTGAGTGTGAAAAAATGATGTAAGTAGCGTAATTAGAAAGAATAATTTCACAATGAGTGGTATTTGCTTTGAAAGATTATCACTAAAGCTAATGTTGAGTGTATTATTATTCTATTTGAGTGCGAGATATATTCAACTAGAATTGAAATACAGCCACAACTAATTGGTGTACCAGATAATAATAGAATTAAATCTACTACAATCAAAGTTGCTATAAATAATATCGACAATATATACTTTTTTTCAAATAACGAGTAGAAGGCCAGTAGTTTTACAGAATATATAACAATAAAGATAGACTTGGCATTTTTAACATCAATTTCAGCTGAATGCATCAAGATGAATGAATATATCATTGAAATAGCACTTTTATACAGAACAAGGTCTACAAATAATAATACCACCCATAAAAACAACGTTATTTTAAAAAGGATATCTGCAAAAGCAGATATCCTTTTATTTATCATTATGTTCATTTCTACTATATAAAATGAGTTTATATAATGAATTCTTATTAGTTGTAAATTTCAAAATAGTCAGAATCACAACTTATTATAAACATCTCGGCAGTTCCATCCTCATTAGGACAAACAACTGCACACCAAGGATCTCCACCTTCGTTAAATCCACCTCCTGAATCCGTGAGCCAGAATTATTTTCAGACTTGATCGTTCTCCAAAGCCTCC
>JAIULZ010000268.1 GCA_022565805.1 Balneolales bacterium | reverse complement strand
TGATGTTGTCGGCAAATAAATCCAGTTCGGCTTGTTTGTATTCGTGTGGTTTGTAGTACACATCCTGCATATTGCTGCTATCGAGGCGATAGACGCGGAAACCGATATCCAAACGATGAACTTTCTGCTGTATGTCGTTAATATCGGATAGTAGCTCTTTGGCGGTATCGTCAATGACAACCCCTTCAGGAAATACCCACTCATCGTTTTCTTGGATGAGTGCTTTACCAAGTAGCTTTTCGAGTTTTGATTTTTTTTGATTAATGAGTTCAGTTTGCTCTTTTATAATGGCTTTTCCGGCACGACGGATACGTTCTTTACCGATTTCGCAG
The DNA here is from genome assembly GCA_022565805.1 of Balneolales bacterium. Lineage (GTDB taxonomy): Bacteria > Bacteroidota > Rhodothermia > Balneolales > Cyclonatronaceae > Cyclonatronum. The sequence continues at coordinate 2,991 of JAIULZ010000268.1, read as the reverse complement.
ATGTTTTTGTAACCTGCTTTGTAGGCTTCGCTTTTTTCGTCAGTTGCTTCTGGAAGTTGAACCATAATATATTTTCTAGAACCCTTGTCTTTGGAGTTCATTTGAACTACTGCATCACCAAGACCAGCAGATCCAGAAAAAAAGTCTAGAACTATACCATCTTTTGAATTTAAATCTAAACCAAGACCTAAAGCCCTAATAAGAAGTTTTGTTGGTTTTGGATATGTAAAAATTGATTTACCAACTAATTGATTTACTTCTTTTGTCCCTTCATCCCCTGTACCTGATTCTTGGTGTTTCCAAAGGTTAACTGGTACTAATCCATCATCTAATTCAGATAGAAATCTTTTTATCCTTGGAAATTCTTGTTTTCCGTCTTTCCCCCAGTAAAACCGGTTATCCGCTAACCATTCCTTATACTTCTCTTCGGTATACTTCCACGAATTTGTAGGATGTATAAATTCTTTTCCTGTGTTTGGGTTAATAATCTTGTAGATTAGATTTGGCCTCTCATCTCGTGTTCTTTGACTAACAAATGAAACACTTGTCCAGACTCCTCTTGGATCATTATCTGGATTTGAGTAAGCTTTATTTGCTGATTCAGTCCTTACTTCTCTTAATAGTTGAAGACTCTCTGATTTTCTATATAAAAGTATATGATCTATTGTTGAAGCCATAAGCTTGGCATCATTACTTCTTCCATATCTTTTTTCCCAAATTATATCAGCTATAAAATTTACTTCACCAAAAATCTCATCACATATTTTTCTCAAATTGTGAACCTCATTATCATCAATAGAAATAAAAATCACACCATCATCTTTTAATAAATTCCTTGCCAGCTTCAATCTTGGGTACATCATACTCAGCCAATCAGAGTGGTAACGTCCGGCAGTTTCGGGGTTCACCATTAAACGCCGGTTGTATTCATCCACCTGTCCGCTTTCCTCTTTATAAGATTCGGTATCCTGTGTAAAATTATCTTTATACACAAAATCCTTGCCGGTATTATAGGGCGGGTCAATGTAAATCATTTTAATCTTGCCGAGGTAGCTTTCCTGCAAGAGTTTAAGCACTTCCAGGTTGTCGCCTTCAATGTAAAGGTTTTCGGTCGTATCAAAATTCACCGAATCTTCCCGCACGGGTCGCAGGGTTTTGGTGGTGGGAATATTTGACGTAACAATCGCTTCCTTTTTACCCGGCCACTCCAGGCGGTAGCGTTCCTTGGTTTCTTCCACAATATCGTTACTGAGTTCCTGCCGTAGCTGATCAAAATCAATGGCTTTCCCCTCCGCCGATTCGGTTACACAATTCGGAAACAACGCAGCAATTTTTTCCACATTCTCCCGCACAAAATCCGGGGATTGGAGGTCGAGTTTATCGGACATGGTGTTATTCTTGTAAATAATGATTAATGAATAATATACAGTATCAAATTAAATTTAGCTGGCTAAAGAGAAAACGAGATACTAAAACATTAAGTAAGTAAACCTTAGGCTATCAAAAGCGATAGCTATTTATAGTTAATAAAAACTAACCTGATAGGCATTACTTTTGGGACTCAAATGAACCTGTTAATGTTTAAAAAAAGCGTCCTCTTTCCCTGCTTTGTTATTAGGAAAGTTTGAGAGGTCGGTTCTTTCTCAGCTCAGTATTCCAGCTTTTTTAGATAACACTAATTTATATCAAGAGAAGTATCGCCATTAGTAATCCGCTTACTTAGTTCAAGCACCATACTAATAGAAGCCTCAATCAAATGAAATTTTGGAAGAGCATGCTTCAAATCCTCCAATTTTTAATTAAACGCTTTTTGCAGACCCTGCTGCTGTTCGTATATCAGCCCTAACGCATGATATGAGTTTGGATAGGTTTCATTTACTTCTAATGCACGTTCTAAATATTTTATAGCCTCGCTTGCATTTCCTTTTTTCAAAAGATTAGCGCCAATATTATTTAGCGTAATGAAGTAGTCGGGGTTAACTGCAAGGCACTGCTCGTAATACGTAAGGGCTTTATTTATGTTATCCTTAAAACGGGCAAAAACATTGCCCATCATTAATAGTATGTGTGTATTTTCAGAAATCCACCGAAATGCATCGATCAGATAATCAATAGCTTCCTTCTGCTCACCCTTTACAGAATAGATTTGCCCCAGGTTTCGATGGTATTCAGATAGAGCAGGCTTTGCATCGATCAGCTTCTCAAGAATAGGCTTAGCGCTTTTAAAATCTCCGAGCTCACAGAACGCAATTGCTTTTTTATACATCTGTTCTTTGAAAGATCCCGGAGTTTCATCAAAAGACACCAGAATAGCGCCCCCTTCAATCTCAATTTTAGGAGTTGAATCGCTTAAATAATAGAATTGCTCGATTTCACTTTTAAGAGCTTCAATATCTCCCTTATCAACAGAAGGAAAAATAGTATAGATAAAATCGTTAAGCTGCTGAATAATCTGCATCAATACGCATTTTTTGTAAAGGCAACATGGGTTGGCAATATACAATTTCGACTTCGTAAGCAGAATTCATTTAAGAAAAAAATTAACAGCTCAGTAACTTATACTAAAAACAAAAACCTGATAATATGCAAGAAAATTGCTTTCAAAGGCTATTATTGTTGGTTCACAGTATTGATAGTAAACCGGGCTATACTCTCAGATGGCAATCTTGGTACATAGTGGCGTCGATATGCTGTGTATTTGGGCATATACCAGCCTAATTTTGGAGTGGTATCTTTTTTCTGATATCGGCATTATTTATAGAAACTCTGATTAGAGTGTCTGATACGCATATTTTCCAGAGCAGATTATCTATTCGTTGTTCCACTGTTCATCGTATAGGGGCAAGGACAAACATAAACGGTTGGTACCAAAATTGGTACCCAGCATAAAATAAAAAACCCCAAGCCAATGTTTTAAATTGACTTAGGGCATAAGCGATGTGGGACCGGGCGGAATCGAACCGCCGACACACGGATTTTCAGTCCGTTGCT
>JAIULZ010000267.1 GCA_022565805.1 Balneolales bacterium | reverse complement strand
ACCCCAGACCTTCGCGCTGCCAGCGCGACGCTCTAGCCAGCTGAGCTATAGCCCCTTCAAAATAGAATTCAAAGATAACATAATTTGAGATCCAAAAGCAAGTTATTTAGTCGATTGCTTCAAAATCAATGTATGTATTATCCGTTTTTTATTTGAGTATGGATAGAATTGCAGTGTTAATGCTATTACAACATCTGAAAGTCGTGAGCCGGAGCACTCCTCCATTAATCCCGCAATAGAATATCAAAAAGAGACGCAAATCTTATTTGCACCTTCGTGAACGTAATTGGTTTCCGGTTATGTATGCTAAAAAGTTTCCATATCAATAAGTTAACCTGAGCACATGGCTCGTAAATCCTCACATCCTTCAAACTCTTCTGTCTGAGCTTATCACCTGAAGACGTGTTTTAGGCTTTTGAGACAATTAAAAATTAATTATGATGCTACCCTGAGCCCTTAAGTAGTAAAAAATCTAATGAACAGGATATATAATTTGCCTCAAATAATTAGTATATTCAGGGCTATGTATTTTGGGATTGTAAGGTTAGAATAAAATTATGGTTCAGCAAGATCAGGAATAGAAGGCATTGAAAAACTTCTGTTTTTTAAGATAAAAAGGTCGTATCGGTATGCATTATGTTGTGGCTAATATCTTGTGGTTAAGTTTTTAGGTCTGCAGGGACTTGATTGGGTAATAAAAGTGACTTCAGGACTTAACAGAAAACAAGGCAATTTTTTGAATCTTGTTTTTTTATTCTCCAAAAGAATAGAATCCTGGAATAAATAAGATCCAATCCGGATTTTTACGGGTCTCTTAAAAACAAAAGAATAACTGTAGTTAGTGAACTGAAGCTATATAAGCTATATGGTGGTGATGATTGATGGATGCACAGCAATGTTAGTTTAATGCGCATAAATTAAAATGATGAGTTCGGTTTAGAAGCTGTAAAAAAAGTGCCTTATTTTGATTTAAAGATAGATAACGAATTTTTCAATTCATGAAGCCTTTATTAAACTTGGCAAGTGCATTTTCGATTTAATCCAAAACAGGCTTAACGGCGATTATGGAAAATCTAATGTGTTCAACAGGGCTCTTTTCTATATTATTAAGCCCTAACATTCTGCAATTCTGCACCTTTGCTTTGGAAAAGCCCACAAATCACAGTTTTTTGCCAGTAAAATATTTATAAAATAAAAAATTGAAAATGGTACGTTTACGATATGTTTCGCTCTTTGTCTTTGCTATGATGGTTTTCGCTTCATGCCGCTCTACAAGTGAAATACAGCATCCGGAAGTTCTTACGCTGGAGTATTTGAAATCTTTGCCACATGACGTTCTTCGTGAAATGGATTCTGATGGCGATGGTATTAGCGATTATGATGAAATTTTCGTGTATGGTACCGACCCGCTCAATCCGGATACAGATGGCGATGGACTAAGCGACTATGATGAAATCTTTGTATACGGCACGGATCCGCTCAATCCGGATACAGATGGCGATGGGCTAAGCGACTATGATGAAATCTTTGTATACGGCACGGATCCGCTCAATCCAGATACAGATGGCGATGGACTAAGCGACTATGATGAAATTTATAAGTACAGAACCGACCCGCTGAATCCCGATACAGATGGCGACGGTCTTAACGATTACGAAGAACTGTATGTGTATGGTACCGATCCGCTAAATCCCGATACAGATGGTGATGGATTTACCGACGGACAAGAAATAGAAATGGGAACAGATCCGCTTGATCCTAACGATCCTATGGTAATTCGCAGTTTAGAGCAGGTTAATTTTGCATTCGACCGTAGCGATCTTGATCGGGATGCAAGAAGTAAGCTAATGCAGAATATCGAAAGGCTGAATCGCAACCCGAATTATACCGTGCGTGTGGAAGCTTTTACCGATGATGTAGGTGGTGACCAGTACAATTTGCGGTTAAGCGTACGCAGAGCCAATGCTGTAGCCGAATTCTATCGCTCAAATGGCATTACCAGCGACCGTATGACCGTAGTTGGTCTTGGTGTCGACCCAAACCCATGTATGAATCCCGTTCCCGGCGACAGAGGTTGCCGCGAAAACAGAAGAGCTTCTACCGAACCTATACATCCATTTAGGTTTCAACCAAATTTTAATCGTTGAGCAACTCACTAAAAGCTCAGGTTCTGCGTTTGGTAAAAAAATTCAGTCCTAACTGAAAAGAGCCTCGCAGGCTCAAATGCTGCAAAAACGTTTTCTGTATTGTAGTCAGTAAGAGATAACTCTGTGTAATTCATATAATATAAACAGAGCTGTAGTTAGCCAGGTAAAAACTGCACCGCAGCTTTATATAGCTCTCAGAACCATTCTTATAAGTCTCTGCAGGAAACAAAAAAAGAAATAACAAACTTATCCATAACATTCTTTTATTACATATATGTTGAAAACTGACCTTAGTATGAAATCATTAATTCTCCTGGCACTTGTGCCCCTTATGTTTATTTCTTGCCGTTCGTCAAGAGATATGGAGCCAGAACCCGTACAGGAGCAGCCGCAGCAGCCGAGTCAGGAAGCAGTAGAACGTGAAATTTTTGGTGACGAAAACCAGGTAGCCGAGCCGGCACCTGTTGCAGAAGAGCGTGATCCGCAAATTGCTTCGCTCAACCAAATCAACTTCGACTTCGATAGTTCGAATCTTGGTACAAATGCCCGTAATCAACTAAGACAGAACGTAGAAAAGCTGAAAGCCAGTCCGAATTATCGCGTTCGTGTAGAGGCATTTACCGATAATGTAGGTTCAGATCAGTATAATTTAAGACTGAGTGTGCGTCGTGCCAATTCTGTAGCAGATTTCTATCGTCAGAACGGTATCAGTTCAGATCGCATAACGGTAGCTGGTTTAGGAGTTGATCCTAATCCATGTATGAATCCAATTCCCGGAGACAGGGGTTGCCGCGAGAATCGTCGCGCTCATTCCGAGCCTATAGCACCTTTTGGGGCAACCAGAAGATAGTATAGAACCGTTTTTTTAAACTAAGTTCATAAATGAAAAAGCCACTCGGTACTATGGTAACGAGCGGCTTTTTTTGTGCCTTCAACAGTTGTTTCAAACCCGATTAACTGGGCATATTGTCTTGTCTCTAAACAGATATGCTGACCATGGAAAAATATTAAGCGGCAAAAATGTTGATTCATCAAAATATTATTAACCTGAGTACGATTCATAATCTGGTTGTGATTTATCGGCAAATCGTGAGATATGGATCATGCCTGACGGCATTCTTATTATAGGAAGGCTTTGCAAAACCACTCTTTTGCCCGCCTTCTTCCTTGGAGCAAAAATAA
>JAIULZ010000266.1 GCA_022565805.1 Balneolales bacterium | reverse complement strand
AGGCAACAACCGCCACATCAGTCGTGAAAAAGCGTTCACCGCCGGACTCTTCGCATGTGCCAGCTTTCCAAACAACCATGAAATCCGCACAATTTCCATCACTTTCTTTTCGCGGCGTTTTTGATAATCGGCAAAAATTTCACCCGGATTGATGGTTCCGCTTGCAGGAGCAGCATCGAAAGCTTTTTTCAGGCACTTGGCCAGACACCATGCATCCTCAATAGCCTGACAAGCGCCCTGTGCAAGGTTTGGGGTGGTTGCGTGTATTGAATCTCCCACAAAAACGACATTTCCTTTATGCCAATCACGGGTGAATCCGCCCAAATCCGCCAAATCGTTACGAATGATGTTTTCGGTACCGCGAATAAGTTCGCCGGCAAACTCATCGAAATCGGCAAATTTGTGAAGCAGCTCCTGCTTGATCGTGTCGGGATTGTCTCTTCCCCCGGGCTCACCATGATCGATTGCCAGCCAAAAAGATCGGTTACTATCAATCGAAATACACAAAAACCGTCTTCCACGGTCCCAGATTTCAATAAATTTTTCAGCCAGATCATCGGGCAATCGTTGCGTTGTAATACCCCGCCAAATTACGTGGTTTGAGAAACGGATTCCGATTTCCGGGAAAAGTTGCCTGCGAATAGCGGAATTGATTCCATCAGCTACAATCAATAAATCGCAGACCGATGTGGACCCATCATCAAAATAAATCTCTACCTGTCTTGCGCCGGATTTATCGTTGGCCGACTCTTCAATTTTCAAGACTTTCTTGTTGAGGTGGATTTTTTCTGATGGAATATTTTCACTCAAAATGTCGATTAATCGCGCTCTGTGGATGCAGACATTGAGACGACTAAGAGTTATCTGCCGTACAATGTGAAAATGCTTATCCATCATACAGGCACCACTGATGGGGGCTCCGGCGGCCATCAATTTTTTATCGAGTCCGAGGTATGACAGTATTTGAATCGGGGCGGCCGATATGCCTACTCCGGCACCGATTTCCGTGAGTTCCGGGGCTTGCTCGAAAACATCAAAGTCGATGCCGTGATATTGTAAACAATTAGCGGTGGATAGTCCGCCAATACCACCACCAATAATTGCGACTTTTTTCATTTGAGGATGTGTGGATTCCAATGGGTTACGCGTCTTGGTTATATTTCCCGACTATCAAGACGCTTTTATTATCCCAAATTACTGCAATAACTTACAAAATCTAATCGGAAAACCTTCTTGATTTACGGGTATCATTTTCTGAGTCAATATTACCGAACCGACCTCCAGTCGGTAACGGTCTGGCCAAATAAACGGCGCGGCCATTGATGCAACTAATGTGGGGGAAACTTGAAATTATTATAAACCTGAAAATGCTGAAATTATGCCTTACGTGGCTTAGTCGGCTTGATTTGGCTTGTTATGTTTCTGGTTTACTAATTTATTTCTAAAGTAACTTTCTTACCTAGCGCTTTAGCATATTTGCGAAGAGTGGAAAGTCTGATATCATCTGCATGATTTTCCATTCGTGAGATTACGGACTTTGTAGTGTTGAGTTTTTCCGCAATTTCAGATTGCGTAATTCCCATCTGTTCACGAGCCTGGCGCAGAATGACACCAATTTTGAAGTTCAAGTAACCTTCTTCAAAATTTTCAGCAAATTCAGGGCTGTTCGCTTTTTTTTCATCGATAAAAATTTCGAGATCGTCTTTAACCATAACTATTTCCTCCGGTAGTAATCCTTTTTCCGTTTTGTAGAAAATGGTTTTACGCATGCACTACAAAGTTAGCAAATATGCGAACAATGCCAAAAGGGAAATGCTGAAATTTTATACCACTGAGAAGAAACATAACTGTCTGGCGTTTGTGCTGCGGGGCAGATAAAGTATCGCAAGCATTTTTATGATTCGCCAACTTTTTTCAAAACACTTTGAATGATACTTGGTGAGATTCTGAAGTTTGCCGTTCGATTTTTTCAATAATAGCTTTTACTGATGAAATATAACCCTTATTCTTCGCAAGAATAACCACTACAAGGCTACCGGTCACTGACAGCCCCATTTTCTTTGCGACTTTTCTGCCTTTAGATTCATCGATAATTAAAAGTGCATCATCGAGCTCAGTGGCCAGTGTTATGGCAGATGCCTCTCCAGCGTCAAGGATATTTAATAGCCCTTTTTGAAGAATTGAATTTGGCGGACGAACTTGAATCCATTCTGGAATGGAATGACCAAATTCTTTGGCAACGGTATCGGTAATAAGAATTTTGCCAAATACTTGGTTTAACAGATCCAGACTGCCAATTTTGTTGAATAGAATCAGGCAACTTGCGTCACAGACTATATTTTTCGGCATTCTTTATGTCGTCGTCAAGCTCATCAGGGGCATAATTTATCACAGCAACGCCATAGTCGGCAAGCAATTCCATGAATGTTTCTTTGGAATAACCAGTCAGTGATGCTGCTTGCCCCAGAGAAAGTTTCCCCCTTTCATAGAGTTTTGAAGCCAGGGCCATTTTGACTTCCTTGTCATCCAGGTCAAGTGTATCCGGTATGTCGATGCTAAGTGTTTTCATAAAAGCAATGTACACATTTTCAGGGATAACGAAAATTCAGAGCTGATAGTTTTGAAAAGAAGAGAATGTATAGTAGATGGTCGAGTTCAAAACATCATCTTCGAGTTTTGATTAAGGATTATCAGGTTGAGATACTAAAGCCCATAACGGTTTGGCATTTGTGCGGCGGGGCGACCAACTTTGAGGTTTAGCTGTATATGCGAACCGGTCAGTACGAAACCGTTGTTATACCTCTGCGGTTTCCTGAAGCTCCAGTTTTAACGTTTTCCCAAACGCACGAGCGTATTTTTCTAGCGTTGATAAACGAATATCCTCAGCGTGATTCTCAATTCTGGAGATCGCAGATTTTTTGGTATTCAGTTTTTTTGCGACTTCTTCCTGGGTTAATCCGGCATCTTCCCGAGCCAGTTTTAACATTACACCAATTTTAAATTGCTGATAACCAGCTTCATAATCAGAGGCAAAATCAGGATCTGATTGCTTCCGATTACGAATATATGCTTGTAAATCACTCATATTGATTCTCCTTTTCTGTTGAGATAATCTGATTTTCTGCTTTCTGCGATTTGAAGCTCATTTTTAGGTGTCTTCTGTGATTTTTTAACGAAACCATTGGTTAGAACGACAAATATTCCATCATCAATAAAACCAAGCAACCTAAAAATGTCTGAGCCGGCTTGAACCCGAACTTCCCAAATGCCGGAAGTACCGGATAGCTTTTTGAAATATTCTCTGGGTACCCGATGTTTTTGCTCAACCAAATT
>JAIULZ010000265.1 GCA_022565805.1 Balneolales bacterium | reverse complement strand
TGGCCTCAGTGCGATAATACACAATCAGATTATGAAAAAGACCGCCAATGGCTTCATTCGCATACCAAAAGGACAGCACGGGGTTATTCAGGGAGGAATAATCAAAAATCGGGGAAATCAGCCGGGTGATGGAGCCCGATTCTGTTGTATTTATACGAGCATTACGAATACCGCTGCGGGCGCTGCTTACAGCACCACCAACGGCGCCATCCCGGAAATCCCACGAAACATTACCTTCAACGAAAACCTGTTCCCATAAAACGCGGCTTTGCGAATCGGATTCAAACGTCTCATGAAAAGGAAAGTCAGATAATACCTGAAGGGTAACTTCAGGACCGATAACGTCATCAATTACAACAGCAGAAAACGGGATATCTGCAAAGGGGTCATCGAATGTACTGCTTGCTTCGAATGCAAAACGATAGACTCCGTCGGGTATATTTCGAAGCGATATACTTTCGAGTTGAGGCGCATCATCATTTTCAAAAGAGATTTCACTAAGCTCAATCCAGTTCCCGGCATTGTCAATATCCTGATACAATACTCTTAACGTACTAAAACCTGCACCTGCACTGTTGTTAAAACCTTTTCTCCAAAACGAAAACGTTTCCCAGCTACCATCAAGTTCTACTGGCGCTGTAATAAGCCTCCTTGGGCTTTCTTCACTATTACCAGATGCGAAGGCACTTCGTGTTTGATTAAGAATAAGCGCCTCGCTAAAAAATCCAATAATCGATTGCTGCCAGCCCCCGGGATTAGACCAGCCCGGGGCTAATAAATTACCCTCAAAATTTTGTGCAAGCTGTGTATTATCAACAACTGCAATTGGGCGATTGGCTGTGTTATTATCAAGGTTTTCATCTTCCGGTAATCTTACTTGAAATTGACCTAATAGCGGAGTATCGGGAGTCCAGGAAAACGAAACGGTTTGTGATTCTCCCCTTTCCAGCACCTGAGTAGTTCTTGTACCAATCAACTCATTGTCAATTAAAAACTCAATTTCCTTGCTTTGGGCTAAGCTTCCCTCATTTCTAACCACAACACTTGCCTGAGCCGGGTTACCAGCCTGATTCATAAACCGATTTAAGCTAAGCGACTGCACGCTAAAGTCATCTTCTGTATCTGCGATACCTACCAGCTCAATTTCCCCCTCCCAACTAGCTGTATTAGACCAGCCGTTTGCCCGAAAAACAACAACGTCATTCATTTCGATACCGGGGCTAATGTCCAGGGTTTGAGTTACCGGTGCCGAGCTGCTACCATCTGTCCACTGTATTCTGGTAGTAGCACCAAGGTTGGAAAAGCCACCTATTTGAAGAAATGGCGCACCTGTAGGCTCAAAGTCTTCGTTTACATCATCACTTTGGTAGAATAAAAGAGCAAAATCGGAAGACCAAACCCCTGCTTCTCCCCCTGTAATAAGAACAAAATCCGGGATTACAGTGGTAAGAATACCGCTCACATTTTCAAAAGCTAAGTCCAGTTCTGCACCTTCTAAGATCAAATCACCGTCAAGCTCTACTATTACGCTAGATTGATTCAAAGGGGCAAGAAATGGGCTTTGCGGCATTTCCGGTACGGTTTCGAAAAACTCGATAGCAGCTCGAACTTCATCATCAACCGTGGTTATTTCTCCATTAAGATATCGGGTGTATAAATCCCGCATTTTCTCCATTTCCTCATCGATTTCGGCTTCAATAAGAATAGGAGCAGGACTTTCTTGCTGTGCATAGACTTCGGTGCCATTTAAGATAAATGGTGTTACGAACACACATAATAAGGCTAAAACTGATTTGACAAATTTTTTGCCGATAGAACGATATAACATGCCATTAGTAAATTTAAGGCGAAAAAAAATAAGGATAGTACTAAGAATAGATAAACAGAGGTTTATGGTATTTGATGTACCTCTTAACGATATAAAATTTCGTTATCATTGTCTGCCGCATTCATAAAGCAGAATGGATATTTTACATTATTTAAGCGAAACAATACAAAATCACTTTTCCCCTTTATTCAACTATGCCGGCCTTACATCACTGAGCTTCGACATTTACCCCAGACAAAATTGAGGGTTTTTCAAAGCTCCTTAAATAAGGTTTCTTCATTTTTTGTGATGTCAAAAGACCAGAATTTGACTAGACTAAATTAAAGATTACGCTGTAAAACCAGTTGCGCAATCTACAGATTCAAACGGCTTAAAATGTTATGGGCGTTTAAATTAGCCCCATAAGAAACCAGATTATCATAGATCTGCAAGATACCCAAATAAAGTTACAAATTCATGCATCAAAATCATTTCGGTTGCTACATTGCATCCCGGGCTTTTTTTATACTCATCATTTACCATTTTACCTGGCTCTATTTCACCAGCATCATTTTTCTGGTTAGCGCGGTGCCGTTTACCTCGAGCCGGTAAATATACATACCGCTCGACAAACGGCTACCATCAAATACAGCGGTGTGTCTGCCCGCCTGCATGCTGCTATTTACCAGCGTGGCCACCTGCTGACCCAGCATATTGTACACCGACAACCGCACCTGACCCGTTTCTGGTAATTCAAAATTGATGTTCGTCGTGGGATTAAACGGGTTCGGATAGTTTTGCTTGAGCGCCAGCTCCCCCGGGAGCTCGTTATCCGGCAATATATCGGTAGAGACTTCACGATCTAACACAAGCTCGAATCTGGCCTTGCCTCCAAAAGACATTTTCTGACCCTGCGTAAGCTGCAAAATCTCGGTAGCCAGCATTTCCTGCTCTATTCCCGATGTTCGGGCCTGCTCCAGAAGTGCATCTACCACTGGAAGACGGTTCATGCCATCGCTTAGCTCAAAATTGAATGATCCCTCATTTTGCAGATCATAGACCTCTCCGGTTTTATTGTCGCGGAGCTGTACGTTCCAGTAATCGGGTATTTCCCCGCGGAACGACCAGCTTAGCTGCGCCCGACCGCCTTCGCTTGTGTAAAAGCCAACCGGAATACTACGCGCGCCCTCCATCTCAGAATCTACATATTGCAGTAAATACGGCTGATCTTCGTGCTTTGTGAACAGCGACAGAAAACGATTCGATATCGGGAACATATAATCTGCCCCGGGATTGTCAGGATCAAAATTCTCGGTGAACCCAATGGTTACATACCCTTCCAGCTCTCCGTCGTCGGTGGTTGCCAGCAGATCGATGACCGGAGTTTGTGAACCCTGATCAGGATTGCGATTGGGCGTGGTGAGCGTTTCGGTGAAAATTATCTGGGCATCGTTGCCGGTTGCCAGCGCCCAGAAGCCTTCATTTGGCTCTACAATACCACCAAAACGACCCGCAGATGGATCCAGTAA
>JAIULZ010000264.1 GCA_022565805.1 Balneolales bacterium | reverse complement strand
ATTCAAAATTCAACATTCACCATTAGGAGCAAAGCGACTCAAAACAGTAAGAAGTTTGCTTGTGGTTAGGATTAATAAAGTCATGAAAACATTAGCAGGCTTTACTTTATAATGGCTGAATTTGAACTGCGATAGTTGAGTATGCTACTATTGGTGAATAAGTTCGGGAAGATTGATCATTAAACCTGCATACTTTCAATTGGTCTCTCTTAGGTAATCCACTAAATCGGGTACACCTGGCCCCAATTTAAACAGAGCATCATACAGACAACAATTATCTGTAATAACGCTTGCTAAAGCATCATTATCTATTTTTGGCAAATCTATATCAGCATCCGCACTAACTACTTTGCAACCTTCAGCCAAAGTAAACGTCCGGTAATAGCTTCCTCTTGTTTCTGTTAGAATCGAGACCTGATTCGAATTCCGGATCTCCTTAATCTGCAAATCATAAAACTCTGCAATTGTTATACGCATTATATGATCGGTGTGCAGCTGCGGCATTTCCAGATATATGGATAAACGGTTATTCAGGTATGAGACTACCTCTAACAGCATTGTCAAATCTGCAGCGGCTTCTAAGTCGGCCCGAATTTCCGGAAAAAAAAAGTCGAAATACGTGCAGTTGCCATAGCATGACTGCAAAGAACGTATCCATTGCGGCACCCAGCTTTTCGAGCTTTTATCCATACGGACTTCCTGAATCGGCTTTTTCCGGTCTGCCGAATGCACGGGAAGCTGTAGCCAGTTTGCACCCGAACTATCGCCAATTTTAATACGATGAGCCGAAGCCTTGCGTGAGAATCGCTCGTCCGTTATCCAGATAAACTTATTTGCCCTGTTTAATGCCCTCAGGTATTGGAAATCCGGCACGGCAGAAGGCATCATTGCGAATAAAGTGCGCATGCATTAGTCCTTAAAGTAGGCTTTTGATTTCAACTCTACCGGCTTTTTAAAAATTGACCTCATAGCTTCCGACCAGAAATTATTCATCCCTATTTCAATTCTATTTTACACCACTATCCTCTAAAATACACATTCAAAGACTTTGTAAAACAACCTTTATTTTTACATAATCAGAAAGTCTCGCAAAAAAGATGATATGGTCTTTAACATGAAAGGAGACCCCGCTCAACGGGGCGCCAAGACAGATCAATTGCAAATAAACGTTTTACAACGCTTTCCTGAAACAACTTCATACATTAAGTCGTACGCCAGCTTTTATTCCTTTTAATTCAGATTTATGAGTTTTATCAAAAATACGCTGTCCGTTCTGGCAGGCCTTTTTATTTTTTTTGTTGTCTTCTTCTTCTTCACTTTTATGCTGATCGTGATCCTGTCGCCTTCAGACAAAGTTGTGGTAGAAAACAATTCTATTCTGCACCTTAACCTTTCAAACGTCTCTATAGCCGAGCGCTCCGACCCCACAGATTTCCCCCTAAATGTTCCTGTTTTAGGAAATATTGGCGGCGATCGCACAGTTGGTCTCGATCAGCTTAGAAAAGCTATTCGCACTGCTGCCTACAGCGACAAAATAGACGGTATATACCTGCAGGCGGGCTCCGTTAGTGGTGGTGGTGCCATGCTCGAAGAGTTACGTAAGGAGCTACTATCTTTTAAGGAATCTGGCAAGTTTATTATTAGCTATAGTCAGTACTACAGCGAAAGCGGGTATTATTTATCTTCTGTTGCAGACGAGCTCTATGTACACCCATTCGGTGGTATCGATTTTTCTGGACTTTCTGCACAGGGTGTTTACCTAAAAGGGATGCTCGACAAACTGGAAATAACTCCTGAAGTTTTTGTTGTTGGCGAATTCAAAAGCGCCGTAGAAACGTTTACCCGAACAAGCCGCAGCGCAGAAGATTTGGAACAAACACTCGATTTCTTAACCGACCTTAACCGGGTGAGGCTAACGGCTGTTGCAGAAAGCCGTGATCTTCCGTTAGACAGAGTTCAAGAAATTAACGACAACATGCTGGCTTTCCGCGTAGAAAATGCGGTGGAAATGGGCCTGGCAGATGGCATTATGTATGATGATGAAATCATACAGCATCTTCTCCAAAAAACAGGCCTGGAAGAGGAAGATAAAGATGAGCCACGATTTATAAGCGCATCACGCTTAAACCAAAGCAATGAAGCACCGGCAGAAGCGAGAACCCGCGACCGTATTGCCATAATTTATGCAAGTGGCGAAATTGGCAGTGATAAAAGCTCTGGCATACAGGATGAGCGCCTGACTCGCGAAATTCGCAGAGCGAGAACCAACGACAACGTTAAGGCTGTGGTTTTACGGGTTGACACTCCCGGTGGTGGCGTAACCGCATCTGAGGTCATTCGCAGAGAACTCGAGGTACTACAGCAAGAAAAACCTCTTATTATTTCTATGGGTAACGTGGCCGCATCTGGTGGCTACTGGATTTCTATGCCGGCAAACTCTATCCTTGCGCAGGAAAATACGATTACCGGGTCAATTGGGATATTCGGCCTTTTTTTCAACGTAGAAGGGCTCCTTAATAATCAGCTTGAAATACGCACCGATGCTGTTAGCACCGGCCGTTTTTCCGATCTCGCGAACCCAACCCGCCGCATGATGCCCGCCGAGCGTGCCATCATTCAGGATTTTATAGAGGATGGCTACGATCGCTTCATAAGTACCGTTTCTGACGGACGCAACATGCCTGCAGATGAAGTGCGCGCCATTGCCGAAGGCCGGGTTTATGCTGGTAATCGTGCCCTAGAACTTGGCTTGGTCGATGCAATTGGTGGTTTAGATGAAGCTTTGGCTTTAGCTGCCGACCTTGCCGGTTTAGAAACTTTCAGAACGATTGCTTATCCAGAAAAAAGATCTTTATGGGAGAATATTCTGGAAGATATTGGTGGAGGCGCCAAAACAGCTCGTATAAAAAATGAGCTTGGCCCGCTGTATCCAGTGTACGAACAAATGCAGCAGGTTTTGAAATACGAGGGAGTAATGGCTCGTATGCCTTATGATGTAATCATTAATTGATTTCTAAACCGAATCTATACTACCCCAAATCCCGATTTTTAAAGTACTAAAATAAAGGCGCTGTCTCTGAGTTCAGGGGCACGCCTTTTTTGCATATATCAACCTGTGTGGTATTGTGCTTCCGTACCAAACTATCTCTAAAACACGCGATACTATTGGTTTTTAACTCAACTTCATCAAAATCTTAACAATCAGGCCTCATTCCATTTAAGCTGCATTCGGTAGTGCTACATTTATAATTTTCATAGAAAAGCATATTTATTCAAGCGATTCAGCTAAAGAGCACCTTAGGTGCGAAATATTTCGAGATGTAATTCAGGATTTGAATAATGCCTTTCCGATGGCCCTT
>JAIULZ010000263.1 GCA_022565805.1 Balneolales bacterium | reverse complement strand
TTTTGCTCCGGCGTCGAATACGAACAAAATAGAAGGTTTTTCAAAGCCTTCTAAAGACATACCAAAAAGTCAGTGAACAAAAACGGATTTTCCAGCTAATTATCCATTGCGTAGAAAGAGTGCCTCGAAACCAAATACTAGCTATCTATTAATGAAAGATACCGGATATATAGCGTATGAGCATTTTGAAGACTTGTATAAATATGCCGATGAAATCGCCAAAATCCTGTACATCATAATCCGT
Source organism: Balneolales bacterium (assembly GCA_022565805.1). Lineage (GTDB taxonomy): Bacteria > Bacteroidota > Rhodothermia > Balneolales > Cyclonatronaceae > Cyclonatronum. The sequence goes on along the minus strand of JAIULZ010000263.1, from coordinate 3,119 downwards.
AAAACCAGGTTCAACAAATAATAAATGGGCCAATGGGCCACCAGTTTATCTGTTGGCACTGCTAATACTGTTGACACTGTTTTTATTTTTCTTCTAATGGGTTGATTCGGATTGCTTTCACCGCAGGATAGAGCGCTGAGCCGAGGCTTATCACAATTACGACAGCCAGCACAGCTATATATTCATTCGAACTTAGCGCCGGGTAGACCATAGGATCCCAGCCAATTTCGGCTATACCTTCGGCGAATCTTCCAAAGTTTACGCCCGCATCATTCAGGTAGAAGATTGATATCCAAGCCAGCAGGATGCCCGTTCCTGCACCGGCCAGCGTTAGCATCACCGCCTCCATCATAATCATTACAAACACGCGCGAGCGGCTCATTCCGATGGAGATCAGCATACCGATTTCGCGTATCCGCTCAAAAAGAGCCATCAGCATGGTGTTCAGAATCCCGAAAGCAAGCGCCAGCATTATGATTCCCGTAACTACATAAAGCATTAATCCACCCAGTTGAACAAGCGTGCTGAGCTCCGGCGAAATTTCGGTCCATGTTTTAACTTCAACATCTGTGAAGGTCTCGTTCATCTCTGCGGCCACCGACCCGGCGTCGTCTACATCATGCAAAAGTACAGCAATTTCATGGGTGATGTCATCTGAGCCTAACAACTGCATTAGATCGCTTGAGCGCACAAATACATTTCTTTCGTCATAATCTGTAGATGCTGACCGAAAAAAACCTGAAATATTGAATGAGGCCGAGGTAAGATCACCCGATAAGTCCTCGAAAGTCAATACGATCCGATTTCCAATTCGTAAGTTATGATCATCAGCCAGAGTTTTTCCGATTATAATGGGGTTCCGTAAATCCGCATCGATATATTCCCCTTCTACCATATTATTGTGGAAGGTCGTGGTTCGGATTTCTCTTTTGATATCGATACCCCGAATTCGGATTCCAGACGATCTTACCGGACTCTGTAGCATGCCGTCTGCCATGACCCTCGGGCTCCATGCAGCCACGCGATCATCACGTTCTAACCAATTAGCAATTTGTTCCGTACCAGGTATATAGTCGGTCGTGCGGCGCTCAACGCTATACTCGGGATGATGAACTTGAAGATGGGTAATTTCGCTTTCAATCAGGTATTTTACACGCTGCTCGAGCATGCCATTCATGGTACCGACGGTAACCACTCCGGCCCAGAGTCCGGCTACAATGGCGGCCAGCAAAACTCCGCTTCGCCCGGGATGCCGCCAAATGTTTCTCCATGCAAGTGTAAACAGTGTCTTCATAAATCAGCTCCTTGATGCTTCCAGAATATTAAGACGCATCACTTTAATCAGCGGAAACAGATAGACTACCATCGCAATCAGAAAAACGATAATCCCCTGCTGATAAAATTGATCGGCAGCAAATGACATAGGAATGATCGGCTCCCAGCCCATTTCTATAACCGTAGCCGCTAAATCACCGGTTAGCTCTATCGGGTTGAGGTGAAAATAAAAGAGCAGCAACCACGCCAGACCCATTCCAACAAGTACGCCAAGAAGGCTTATCATTAAGGTTTCTATAAACAGAACGGCGGCCAGACGGCTTCGCTTCATACCTACAGAAAGCAGCACGCCGAATTCCCGCACCCGCTCGAGAGTCATGGTGAGAATTGTGCTAAAAAAGCCGAATCCGATTACAATATAGAGTACGCCAGACATAAAATAGGCGCCAATGAGGTCGAATTCGAGCAGTTGCAAAAGTTGAGGCATTAGCTCCGGCCATGTTTTGGTGATGAGTTCATCATCTGAAAAAACAGCCTTCAGGCTTGCGGCAACCGGTTTAGAGTGACGTTCATTTCCGAGACCTATCAATACTGCCGTGGCGTGTTCGTCGGCAGAAAGCATGTACTGCGCTTCTTCTAGCGGCAGATACACCAGCTGATTGTTGAGGTCGGGAAGCGGATGTTTCATAATTCCCTTTATTTCATAAAGTCCGCTGGCCGACATGCCGAAACGGCCCTGACCGAGGAGTACAATATCATCTCCTACAGACAACTGCAGGCGCCGTGCGAGCCCTGCGCTAACAACAGCGCCCTGCTCCCCCCTCTCAAAAAAACGTCCCTCAGAGATTTGATCCTTTATTTGATTGAAGGCATGTTCTTTATTCGGATCAATGCCCAAAACAAAAGCGCCCCTTGTAGAGAAATCGTTACCGGCCAGCATAAATGTTTCGATTCGCGGAATAACCTGCGTAATGCGGTCATCGGCTTCGAACGCTCTGCTGATGTGCTCTTCTGTAAACGGGAAACTATTATCGAGAGAAGGCTCATCCTCAAATCGAAAATCCTGAAGCTGCACATAACCGGTATGAAACCGCACCATATTATCGATCATCTGCTCATGTGAGCCACGATTAACCGACTGCATAAACACCGCCACAACCACCGCAAACACGATAGCCGAAACGGTAATCAAGGTCCGTTTACCATTCCGCCAAAGATTTCGCCAGGAAAGAGTTAGATACATAATTCAGGTATCAAGTATCAGGTATCAGGTATCAAAATGTTTTAATGAAGTATAACCTCAATCGGCTTTTTATTTTTTTCTGTAAGGATTTGGTGTTTTGATGATCTTTAGGAAAACCTCAATTAAACATTACCGTTATGAATAATTTGTATAGAAAAAGTTTCTCATTTGCCGTGAGAGTTGTTAACTGCTATAAATTTCTTAGTGACTCGAAAAAAGAGTTCGTATTGTCTAAGCAGTTACTCAAATCCGGAACTAGTATTGGAGCGAATATTTCAGAAGCTTATGGTGGCATATCTGATGCTGATTTTATTTTTAAACTTTCTATCGCCTACAAGGAGTGTCTTGAAACCAAGTACTGGCTTGATCTTCTACGTGAAACTGAATTTCTCGATAGTAACATAAGCAACAGTTTATACCAAGATGCAGATGAAGTTGCCAAAATCCTGTATACAATCATTACTAAAACTAAACTACGTGACAAGAACGGTTGATTCAGGTATGATTAAACAGGTTGCAGGTATCAGTTTTAGATTTATATGCATATGTTACCTGTTACCTGTTACCTGTTACCTGTTACCTGTTACCTGTTACCTGTTAC
>JAIULZ010000262.1 GCA_022565805.1 Balneolales bacterium | reverse complement strand
ATCAGGTATCAGGTATCAGGTATCAGGTATCAGGTATCAGGTATCAGGTATCAAAAATAAATTCACAATTCAACATTCCCCGGCACAAAATCAAAACCCTAAGATATTAACCCTTGCTTACATTTTTCGTTTTACTAATTATTGGTCTGATAGGCGGTGTTTTAGCGGGTCTTCTTGGCGTTGGCGGCGGTATTATTTTTACTCCGGTTCTGTTTTTTTTATTTGAAGGTAAAATAGACAACCCAATTCCCTGGGTTATTGGCACATCTTTATTCTGCACTTTTTTTGCCGCTGCCGGAAGCGTGCGAAAACAAATCGCCATGAAGAACTTCTTCATAAAAGAAAGCCTGCTTGTTGGCTTTTTAGGCCTTACCGGCACCTTAATTGGAAAAGCAGTGGTTACCTCCGGATACTACAGCGTTACCGAATTCTCGGTATTTTTCTCTCTTATCCTGCTCTTCACCGCCTGGAAACTATTCCGCCGTCCTGCAGAAATGGCCAAAACTACACCTTTAATACCAGAATCTGCTGAAAAAGTTTTAGATCATGAACCACCGCTCACCTTATTTTTCGCCTTTCTAACCGGAGCAAGCGGTGGCTTGATTGCCACGCTCGCTGGTGTAGGCGGTGGAGTTGTGATGGTTCCACTAATGGTCTTATTGGCCGGACTCACGCATCGCAAGGCCATCAGTATTTCATCGGCAGCCATAGTGTGCATTTCCTTTTTTGGATGGATGCAGTTTGCTTTTTCTAAAGTAGAAGCAGGTGCAGATCAATCTATAAGCGGCATTTCTATGGGCTATGTAGATTTCGGCACCGCGCTGCCGTTAGTTATCGGAGCGTTACTCGGCTCCACACTCGGTGTCTATTTATCTTCTGTAGCAGACCGCTCCCGTCTCGAGCTTCTCATGGCTGTGCTCTGTTTATTTGTGAGCCTGCGAATGATATACGGTATAGTCTTCTAAAACCTCTATACCACTGTCTGGCAATCAAATTTGATCCCGCAGATTTTTCTTTAGGTGATGGGTTCTTGGGCGTTTGCGAGTTACGTATTAGGTTCACCGCAGAGTTCAACAGAGTTTGGCGCAGTGTTTCGCAACTTGTCCCAGCCTGCCCCGACTATTCGGGGAGCGCTTAGGGAGAGTTTTCCTGGCTATTTGAAGGCTTACTAAACCAAAATCCACATTGTTAATTGCTAATTCCTAATACCTGATACCTGACTCAATGTTACCGTAATATTAATTCCCTTAACTTCACGCGGTTTCCGACGATAGTTTTTCAGAAACTCCATTTAATTTGATAAATTCTGCCTGATTTAACTTCAAAACAAAAATGCAGCACAACAGGCGTAGGCACTGCATTTAGACCATTTTTACGGGCACCATAAATGTTAAATCAGTTTTTAAATCAGCTTTGAATGCAGTTCACGGGATTGTATTTTTGTACTGCACAAAAAAATAGACAGGATGGAAACTAAAGCTATGTTTAACCTTTAAACCTATGGTTAAAAAAAATATAACCTGCCATAACTGCGGGAAATAACGCAATACTGCGAAATCCACACATTCAAATATGTCTTATACTTTTTTTGATTTCCTGCAGCTTATAGGTGCGCTTGGTATTTTCATTTTCGGGATGAAAGTTTTCAGCGATGGCTTGCAGAAGGTAGCTGGTAACAAACTTCGGGCTATCTTAAAAGGAATGACCAGAAACCGCCTTACCGGAATATTTACCGGTTTTGGTACGACAGCCATCACACAGTCTTCTACCACTACCACGGTAATGGTAGTAAGTTTTGTGAACGCGGGTTTGCTAACGTTTGTAGAGTCTACGGGGGTGATTATGGGTGCAAATATAGGCACCACGCTCACCGCATGGATGGTTTCCGTATTCGGGTTCAAGTTTCAGATTACGCCTATTGCCATTAGTTTAATCGGCGTCTTTTTCCCCTTTCTTTTTGTGAGTAACCTGAAGCTTAGGAATATTGCAGAAGCCATGATCGGTTTCGGTATTCTGTTTATTGGTCTCGAATTCATTAAAGATGCGGTTCCGGATATAAATACAAATCCAGAAATTTTTGAATTCTTAGATAGCTTCACAAACTATGGTTATTTATCATTAATTCTGTTTGTATTCGTAGGTACCATTCTAACACTGCTAACGCAGTCTTCATCTGCGGCAACGGCCATCACACTAGTAATGCTCTTTAATGGCTGGGTATCATTTCCTATTGCTGCCGCCATGATTCTCGGCGAAAATATTGGAACTACGGTTACAGCAAATATCGCTGCCCTTGTTGGAAATGTGCACGCAAAACGAGCCGCGCGCTTTCACTTCTTCTTTAATGTGGCGGGCGTATTATGGATGCTTGCCGTCATTTATCCATTCCTCAATGGGATTGATGCCGTTATGCAGTGGTTTAGCCCGGGCTCATTATCGGTTTTCTCAGACGATCCCGCCGCAAGACCCAATGCAACGCTGGCTATATCGCTGTTTCACACATCATTTAATGTGCTAAATGTAATTATACTGTTTGCATTTGTGCCCTATATCATACGATTTGTAGAGCGCATACAGCCCGACAAAGGGGGCGCCGACGATCGTTTTGAGCTCAAATACATTAATATTGGCTTGATGTCTTCTTCTGAGCTATCTATCGAGCAGGCAAAAAAAGAAATAAGCCTCTTCGCTAAAATGATCGAGAAAATGCACTACGGCTTTATGGGTCTGCTCTACAAAAAACCCGAGCGACAACGAAAGTTTATTAAAAAAATGGGTAAGCGAGAGGAAATAACCGATCAGCTTGAAGTAGAAATAGCCGAATATTTGGTTCAAATTTCCGAGAACACCAATATTTCATCTGCTTCTATCCGCAAGATCAGAAATATGCAAAGCATGATAAATGATCTTGAGCGAATTGGCGATTTATACTATCAAATGACCAAAACGTTTGAGCGCTCTCTCGATGACGATCAGCCTATTCCTGCAGATGCGCTTGAAGTACTTCGTGAAATGCTTTCTGCCGTTCATGATGCCATCATCATTATGCGAGACAACATAAATGCTCCATCGGGCAAAGCCGATCTGGAAGCGGCTGTAAAAGCAGAATATCGCATTAACGAGCTGCGCGACAAACTTCGTGAAGAGCACTATATAAGGCTAGAACTGGGCACCTATTCGGTTAGAGCAGGCATTATCTTTCTGGATTATCTTAACCGGCTAGAAAAAATAGGGGATCATATCATGAACGTAAACGAAGCAGCAGCCGGCAGAAGATTCAAGGCACACCGTACCGAACTACCTCCGAATCCGTAAACTAAAAGTTAATGCACAATTTGTGATTTGTGAATACTTGACACCTGACACCTGTTTTTCTAGTCCTAATATCATTCGTTTTTGTCCAGCGAATTTCGGAGGATTTTTCTTTGAATGATGGGTTTTTGGGCGTTGGCATGTTATG
>JAIULZ010000261.1 GCA_022565805.1 Balneolales bacterium | reverse complement strand
CCCCCAAGGATTCATTTTTCCGCAGAATCGGGCACTTCAAATGTTAATTAGCCATGTACATTGTTAATAATATAATTCTTTCATCGATCTAAATATTGGGGAGATGAAGTAGTATAGCTGATTGTCTGGTTATATTTTAAGATAAAGACAGTATTGCAAGCCTTACAGAAGAAAAGACGGGCGGCAGGCTCAACGAGCCAATTAAAATCATCAAACATTCATTAGAAAAAGGATTTATCATGTTAGAGAAGTTAGCACACACCTCCATAGGATTAGGATTTGCATCAATTGGCCTAACCGTTTTAACCTGGGTAAAGGAAAAAGGAGAATCGCCAGAGGAAAAAGCGCATGCCGAGCGATTCGGGAACTTTGTAGGATTATGGGCACCTACGTTTTTTCTGCTGGGAATTTATCTTTTGAAACTAAAAGAGCTTGGTTATGAAGCTGAAGCGGAGAAGCTTAAGGGCGAGCTTGAATCCCTCAAAGAAAAGTTTGATTAATTTGTGCGCAGCAAATGTATAAATAAAAACCTGCTGATATATGTATCGGGCAGGTTTTTTTTTGCAAAGATGTTGAGAGAATGCAAAGCCTTCTGAAATCAATAAAATTACTCAATAGGGATAATTTCGGCCGGATCAGTACTATCGGTATTATTGAGCAAATTAATAAGCTTGGGCGGCTTTTGTTGCTCTTCGGGATAAATATCCAGTTCGGCTTCCTCCAGATATAAATAGGCCGCAGCAGCACCGCTAAACAAGGGGTGTAGTAAAAGAAGCCCCGCAAGACCCGCTGTACCAATGGTTAGATTCGTCTCTAGTATGGTCTTGCCATTTTTTTTTCGCAGCAAAACTTTGTTACGGTTTCCGGCTTCTACAAGAATTCTTGCTTTTTTTATTCCTGCAGCCGTGTTGCTTAACAGGCTTTCAATGAAAGGTGAGTTCCGTTCGTTATCCATAGTAGTGCTCCGATAGTTTTAAAGCGTTCTTTTACAGGAAAAGCTTAATGTATTCTGAAAAAGAATTTCCTTGTAAGGAATTGGTCATCTATAACTCTGATACGAAAAAAAAGAATCTAAGATACAGTGCCAGCCAAAGTAAGATTTGAGCACGGCAACTGTTTCTGAAAACATATCGGAGTTTAGAATTATGCTATCACAAACATATTGCGCGACAACGCACGGGGTAGATGCCCATATCATACATATTGAAGCCCATTTACAGCATGCGAAACCTTTTTATACGCTTGTGGGTTTGCCCGACCGTGCCATAAGCGAAAGTAAAGAAAGAATTTTTGCGGCCCTGCAGAGCAGTGCCTTTGCGGTTCCATACGGCAAAATAACCGTTAATCTGGCTCCGGCCGACCTGCCTAAAGAGGGAAGTGCATTTGATCTGCCAATCGCGCTTAGCCTACTGGCTGTTTCCCGGCAAATCCGGAATTCAAGGCTTACTGATACAGTGGCGCTGGGTGAACTCGCGCTCGACGGGTCTCTCAGGCCGGTAAAAGGAGTTCTTCCGATAGCCGTAGAGGCTAAAAAGAAAGGGTTTAAATACATTGTTTTACCCAAAGAAAATGCCGCAGAAGCTGCTGTAGTGCAAGGTATAGACGTAATTGGCTGCAGCAGCCTTAAAGAAGTAGCCGGGTGGTATAACGGAACAAATGAACCTGCACCGCTGAAGGTTGATCTGAAAAAAATATTCGAAAATGGCCATCATGCCGATATGGTCGATTTTTATGATGTGAAGGGTCAACACAATGTAAAGAGAGCAATGGAAGTTGCGGCTGCCGGCGGACATAACTTGATTATGGTTGGGCCTCCCGGTTCTGGCAAAACCATGCTTGCAAGACGTCTTCCCGGAATTCTGCCCCCGCTTTCACTGGAAGAGGCCCTCGAAACAACGAAGGTCCACTCTGTCTCGGGTCTGATGCGGGCCGGGGGCGCACTTGTTACGCAACGGCCGTTTCGGGCTCCTCATCACACCATTTCGGACGTCGCGCTGGTTGGTGGTGGTGGAATTCCTATGCCGGGTGAAATTTCTTTAGCGCATAATGGAGTACTATTTCTGGATGAACTACCGGAATTCCAGCGAAAAGCGCTTGAAGTTCTCAGACAGCCGCTTGAAGACGGTCACGTAACTATTTCCCGTGCCCGGATGACCGTAAATTATCCAAGCCATATCATGCTTGTTGCTTCAATGAACCCCTCTCCATCGGGAGACTGGTACGAACCAGATGGAGCCGATGGAGGGTCTTCATTGCAAATGCAGCGGTATCTCAGTAAAATAAGCGGACCGTTGCTAGATCGAATAGATCTTCATATAGAGGTGAACAAAGTGAGTTTCGAGGAGCTTTCTCAGAAAGCTAAGGGCGAGTCTTCCGCATCAATTCGAGAGCGGGTTGTGGCATGCCGAGAGATTCAACAGAAAAGGTTTTTGGGGATGGGTGTGCATTCCAACGCGCAAATGAGTACAAGGCTCGTTCGTAAGGTGTGTAAGCTGGATGAAGCTAGTGCCTCCATTTTAAAGAAAGCAATGACTATGCTGGGTTTATCGGCCAGAGCCTACGATAGAATACTAAAAGTATCCCGCACAATTGCAGACCTCGATTTTAGTGAAGATATACGATCTAATCATGTCTCAGAAGCTGTACAGTACCGCAGTTTAGACAGGGAAGGCTGGCTGGGATAATTGCATATCTATATAAGGAAGTGCAGGCGGTGTATATTCAATTAAGTTTCTTATAGCTTTGTGTATACATGAAATCAGAAAATCTGAGTATCTGAACAGAAAAAGAGAATCAGTATGAGTGATTTACAGGCTTATATTCGAAATCGAAATCGAAAGCAATCAGCTCCTGAATTTGATGCCAATTATGAAACTGAATACGTGCAGTTCAAGATTGGTGTGATGTTAAATCTACTCGGGAAGATGCCGGATTGACCCAGGAAGAATTAGCAAAAAAACTGAATGCTAAAAATATGTGATCACCAGACTTGAGAATCACGCTGAGGGTTTTCGATTCTAAACGCTCGAAAAATATGCTCGCACTTTAGGTAAAACATAAAAATTATAGCTTCAGAAAACAGAAGAGGCAATTCTTCAGAATGATCTATTCAAAAATCTAAGCAGACATTTTATAAAAAAAATAGCTTCTGCAGTATTGCTTAAGCCTTAAAACTGTCTTATATTTGAAGTCTTCAAACAAATGCGTTCGTAGCTCAACTGGATAGAGCATCTGACTACGGATCAGAAGGTTGGGGGTTCGAATCCTCCCGAGCGCACAATTGGTAAAGCCCTGAATCGCATCAAGTTACGGTTCAGGGCTTACTTGTTTTTAGGGTAAAAAATAAAGCTCAAAAAAAATCCAGTACATGAATAGTACATGAATTGAAGCAACTCAATTTTTATACTTTGCCGTACTGCTGCTCTTTTTTACGGTTTGCGAAAATTACTTTAGTCTTCAAATATGCCCCATCCTGAAGGCTCGCCAACTGTTGCTTTGACTGG
>JAIULZ010000260.1 GCA_022565805.1 Balneolales bacterium | reverse complement strand
TAAATAAGTTGATTTGTAGCCACTACACGGTCTTTTTGCGGAAGTTAAGTTAAATTCCCGTCCTCTTCCCTCGTGTTCCCATCCTCCCCAACTCCTTTTTTAGTAAGTTTTCCTTATCTCCTGAATATTGTTTAATTTCACTTACTTTATATTCGTTATTTTTACATCTTCCGATTTTGGAAGATCATTTTTAAGCTAATTCCCGTTTTCTCCCGCTACGTACAACAGATACTCTTTTCGTGGTACTGTTTCTTATTTATTGAATCCTTTTTACAAAGAAATCACTCTCTCAACACCTAATCTGTATAATTCACAACAAATGGTTGATAGAATGTATTGCTAATTAGATACATATTTAAAGTATTAAGTTCTATTCCACACAGCGAAATTTACCTTTGGGCTCTGTTGTCTGTCAAATGGTTTACTCAATGTACTCAGGTACGTTTCCGCCACCATTTCTCAGATGCTTTGTCCACAACCAAATTTCTTGTTGAGTTATGCAGGCTAAAGAAATCTTTTTCATCAATGCTACTACGCTTCGCTTTTAAAACGCTGCCGCTTTTTTTGCTGCTTTTCAGCTCTACCATTTGCTTTGGGCAGGTTACGGTAGAAGAGGTTAAGCTTTCGGGTAATTTCTATTGGGGCGAAGGATTCTCTGCCGACAGGCAGGAGGCTGTGGAACGTGCCCGGCAGGATTTGATTGAGAGAATTGTGGTGGTAATTATTAGCGAATCCGATCGGGTGGTTCGCGAGGATAATGAAAATCTCACCTCCGAAACGGAACTTCGCAGCCGATCTGTAAGCCGGATGAGGCTTCGGGGGCTCGATTATATTTCGGTACAGCAGCGCGACAGAGAAAGAACATGGCGGGTTACCGCCTATATTAGCAAGGAAATGTTTGAGGAATCTCTTGCTCTCGAAAAAGAACAGCTGCTTTCCAAGCTCGATGAAAGCCTAAGGCTTGAGCGAAGTGGCAGACTTCCCGATGCCGTGCCGCTTTATCAAGAGATTATTGCCGGCTCCCGGTTTTTCCCCAGACCCGTGTACTCCGATGCCTCACGGCATGGCGCCAGAACAGAAATTAGTCAGTTTTCGCGTGACCGCATAAATCACTTTCTCAATTCGCTCGAAATTCAGTTTAAAGATGTTCGGACCCGATCTACCGAAAGCAGTATAGAAAAATACTTCGATTTGTCGGTTACCTACGAAAATAATCCCGTAAGCAATATTGCTATAGGCTTAGACCGGTCGGGCTATGCCTCGCATACGGTTATGAACGGAGCGGTAAGCCTGTTTTACGACCGCACTCCCGATGCCCGCTTTCAGCAGTTTCCCATTTCGATAGAGCCCCGGCTTGCAGATACGATCGCGGATGAACTGCGTGACGTTACCAGCCGCACGATTCCGAGAAGATCCGATCAGCTTACCGTAGACTTCGGGGATATCATTCAAATTGATTTTACCGCGCAGCACCTTTCGGATAACAGATTCCGTTTTTCTCCCATAGTACAGAACCTGAGCGTTTTTGACATACAATGGGACTTTGGTGATGGAAATGCATCCCGCCAGAATGAGCCGGTTCACGCGTATGGGCGAAATGACCAATCGCACGTGGTTACCCTTACCATAAATCAATCCCCGGATCTCCGCATTCAAAAAAGAGTTCAGCCCGACGGAAGCCTTACGCCTGAGTCTGAGCATAGTCGTACACCCGAACCCAGACCGGCTGTGCGGGCAGAGCGCTCGAATACTTATGATGTGCCTGCAGGTCATACCGAATTCATCAACAGTATTCTCGGGGTTAATTCCGGCCGTGAGCTAGAGACCTTACTCACCCGCCTGAACCGCTCGGGCCACATTCAGCACGGAAGACGAGCCGATGTGCGGCGACCTTCCGAAAGCTATATCGTAATTATAGATCCGGCCAGTCTTTCCATACATGCGCTGCTATCGCCGGTTAGAAGAAACGAGCGCACGAATTTAATCGATCAGCGCCTTATTAATAACGCTCAGCTGGGTGATGAGTTCAGAGGCTTTGGCTCGATTTGGATAGAATTCAAATAATAAAATCAGACTACTAATTAAGTGATGATGCGATCTTTTCTACCTTTACTACTTTTTGCGAATTTCCTCTTTTTTCTTGCGTGTCCGGCCAATGCGGAACCACCGGGCGAAGTAACTGTATTTGTTGCTGATTTCGAGCAGCATGAGCTCCGATTGGCGATGGAAAACCATGCGACCCATTTTTTCACGCAGATAAACACCGCATTTCTCTCAAACCAACAACCGGAGTTTGATGCCCGGAAAATAAGCAACTCTGCCGCCAGTGCCGTGCATGAGCTTTGGAGCCTCAGCACCTTTTACGTACCGGATGACAGAATTATAGAAACGATAGCCTCTCTTCGTAACGGCTATTTCGAGCTACGCAACATTAACGTTTTTTTCACGGATGAAAACGGCGAGGAAACCTACGAAGAAGTCGTGGTACAGTTTGATGCAGCCGGCAGTATAACCGAATTCCGTATCGGATTGCCAACCCACCGGTTCAGAGAGCTTTTGAATGAGGGTACCGATGTGATTGATCAGCAAAACAGACAGCAGATTCTATCTTTTGTAGAAAATTTCAGAACCGCCTACAACCGCATGGACTTACCATTTATCCGGGATGTTTTTAGCGATCAGGCGTTGATTATTGTGGGCAGAGTGGTAGAAAATACGGGCACGCAGTCGCAGTTTCAGGCGCAGGTAGAATATATGCAGTACAGCAAAGACGAGTATCTGGAAAGACTCGAACGCGTTTTCCAGCTCAACACCTGGATAAACGTAGGTTTCGAAGAAATAAGCATCCGGCGCCATCCGCGCTATGAAGAAATCTATGGCGTATCGCTCACGCAATATTATGATTCATCCATTTACTCGGATGTCGGTTTTTTATTTCTGCTTATCGATTTTAAGCAGCCGGAAGAACCCATGATACACGTCCGCACCTGGCAACCCGAACGCACCACCCCCGAAAGCGAAATTTTCAACCTCGGAGATATGGAAATTTTTTAGGCTCAGCTATGAGTGGGCAGTGGACAGAAGTTAGAGATCAGAGATCAGAGGTCAGCGGTCAGCGGTCAGCGGACAAGCTCAGAAACAGATTAGTATATCATAACCCAGCCCCAACGGGGCGGCATATTCGTAGCCCGGGGTGGATGGCCGCAGCGAAGCCCGGCCTGGAGCCCTGGGTAAAAGAGGTCAGTGGTCAAGCTCAGAAACAGATTAGTATATCATAACCCAGCCCCAACGGGGCGGCATATTCGTAGCCCGGGGTGGATGGCCGCAGCGAAGCCCGGCCTGGAGCCCTGGGTAAAAGAGGTCAGCGGACAAGCTCAGAAACAGATTAGTATATCATAACCCAGCCCCAACGGGGCGGCATATTCGTAGCCCGGGGTGGATGGCCGCAGCGTAGCCCGGCCTGGAGCCCTGGGTAAAAGAGGTCAGTGGTCAAGCTCAGAAACAGAT
>JAIULZ010000259.1 GCA_022565805.1 Balneolales bacterium | reverse complement strand
TTTTGATCCAAGGAAGAAGACGGGCAAAAGAGTGGTTTTGCAAAGCCTTCTAATACTGTAAGTCAAAGACAATAGAGAACAAAAATTAGCATTCGAACCCTTCGTATCCTTTGCGACCGTACTTCGTGCACTCCCGACGCGCTCCCCGACGGTTCCCCGAATAGTCGGGGCAGGCAGGAACAAGTTTTGTGGTAAAGACTAATGACATTGCTTAACCGCTAAGGAATACGAAGGGTTGCACGAAGGGCACGACGGGTTTCGGAGCATATTTTTTAAGTTAAAAGCGAAGTGCAAAAGTTGTGGTGTTTATATTTCATTTTGTTAGAAGACTTTTACAATCCTGATTTTTTTGCCCGTCTTCTACCTCTTCACCCGGATGATGCATCATAGCTCCAGCCTTGAAGACCATCATTTTTTTGCTATCACGTTTCTACGAATATGATTTTTCAAAACCTTCTATTATTGATATTGAGACTCAGCGCTATCTGAAAATTCCCGCTTGTAAAGGCATATACTTTAGCCTGTGTTAGCTGCTGCTGCACTCCTGTTGTTACATTAAAAAGGTGCTTGTTTTGCTGCTCTACATGTACTTTATTCATGCCGTGCCTGAGTCCGGTTCCCATCATTTTCAGAAAGGATTCTTTAATGGTCCATAGCAAAACCGGATTGTTGCAATGCATACCCGGTCCGTCGCCATCACAGAGTATTCGTTTTTGGAGCGCCTGCGAAACAACCCTGTTTTTTCTTTCAATATCGATTCCGACATCCGCTTTTTTAGACAGAGCCATTATAAGCTGAGTGCCGGTATGGGAAAACGAAATTGGATAAGAACCACTACTTGTTAAAAGCACCGGGCGGCCGCTATCCTGTTTCACAACGGTAGCTCCCTCACCATCTATCTTTAGCAAGGTGCAGGCCTCCTTAACCATAGTTGCTCTCGAAGTACCTTCGTCGACGGAATTGGGGCAGACCACCGCCACATCATAGTTTGCAGAATTTGCGGATTCGGGTATTCTTAAAATAATCGCCAAAACGGGTTAATTTTCGTATTTTACAAAGTTTGCTCTTAAGGCAGTGTCTATAATCAAAGGTAAATTACTAAAGTGATTTGCCCAAATTAGATTGTAGCCTGTTGCAAAAGGAAGGTCTTACGTAATTTCACCTAAATTAACGCCGGATGCAGGATTTTTCGTCTCAAACAGGTTCTTTTCTTCTACTGCTGGGGTCAGCGGTATGGCTTGGTGCATTTATTATGCTGGGCTATGGTGTCGCGCCGGTAAATTTTGGCCTGGCCGCTCAGTGGGAACTTACGGGCGTTAATCCAGTTATGGAAGAACAGCCTGTAAACTATCGCACTATAGGAGGCGCTTTAACGGGTACATCCATACTTCGGCTAAATATTATCGAGTCTTTTTGCCTCATTCTTATCGTTGCCGGTCTGCTTTTTAATTGGCGCAGAACTATTGGGACCGAAAGAAACAGAATGGTTTTATCGGCTCTTGCGTTGTTTACCGCGCTAATGTTCTACTACTACGCCATTCATGTAGGAGGCAGATTAACCGAGCTCCGAACTACGGTACCTATCGATTTCTCTATCACCGAGCAGGCGCTTAAGTCTGCCGCTCATCACGAGTTCGACAGGCTGCACCGCACGTACACAAGAGTTGCATCCATTAATATGATTTCTCTTTTTGCCTTGTTCACGCTTAGCGTGTTCACAGGATTTCCAGCAGATTCCAAATCAGAACAGGAAACGCCGGAACAGCCTTGAGGCTGACCTAATATTTTTCTAAAACTTTGCAGCGGGATTTCTCACATTCAAAAAGACACTGTAATCCTTAATTTTGCAAAGTTTGCTTTAAACACTTTTTTAATTATTAACTAGTAAACCATACACATGTCTCAAGATACACCAGAACTTTCCCAGCACGAACTCGAAGCTCAGCGCCGTGAAAAACTGCGCCTGCTTTTGGAAATGGGCGTTAATCCATACCCGCACGCATTTGATGTTACTCACCGGAGCAGTCAGCTAAAAGCAAGGCAAAAGGAATGGCTTTCGGATGCTGAAGTTACGGAAAACACCTTTCGGGCATCAGTTGCCGGCCGCATTATGACGCGCCGCATTATGGGCAAAGCCGCCTTTTTTAACCTGCAGGATAGCGAAGGCATCATTCAGGTTTACATCAGACGGGATGATGTGGGCACCGAGCTCTATAATACCGTTTTTAAAAAGCTGATAGATCTGGGCGATATCGTTGGTGTTAAGGGCTTTTTGTTTATCACCCAAACCGGAGAGCTTACCCTGCATGCAGAGTCTTTCGAATTACTAACCAAGGTTATTCGTCCTCTGCCGGTTGCTAAGGAAGCAGAGGAAGACGGTAAAAAAGTTACCTATAGCGCGTTTTCAGACAAAGAGCAGCGCTACAGGCAACGTTATGTAGACTTAGTGGTGAATCCGCAGGTTAAGGAAGTTTTCAGGAAACGTAGCCGCATGGTACAAATCATGCGCTCTGTTATGACCGAAAGAGGCTATCTGGAAGTTGAGACGCCTATTCTTCAGCCCATTTACGGCGGCGCTTCGGCTAAGCCGTTTACCACGCATCATAATGCGCTCGACATGCAGCTTTATCTGCGCGTGGCCAACGAACTTTATCTCAAGCGTTTAATTGTGGGCGGCTTCGACGGGGTTTTTGAGTTTGCAAAAGACTTCCGCAATGAAGGCATGAGCCGTTTCCATAATCCCGAATTTACTCAGGTTGAGCTGTATGTCGCCTACAAAGATTATAACTGGATGATGGACTTCGTGGAGGAAATGCTCGGCAAGGTTGCTCAGGAACTTCACGGTTCGGCAGTGGTTCAGGTTGGCAAGCATCAAATCGATTTTAGCAAGGGCTGGCGACGTATTCCCATGCTGGATGCCATCAAAGAAGAAACCGGGAAAGACCTGTTTGGCCTGGATGCAGACGCACTGCATAAAGTTGCAACCGAGCTTGGCGTTTCTACCGACAGCACTATGGGTACCGGAAAAATAATCGACGAAATCTTTGGTGAGAAAGTAGAGCCCAAGCTTATTCAGCCAACATTTATCACCGATTACCCTATCGAGATGAGTCCGCTGGCTAAGAAACACCGCAGCAAGGAAGGTCTTGTAGAGCGCTTCGAACTTATTTGCAACGGCAAGGAAGTATGCAACGCTTTTACCGAGCTGAACGATCCGGTTGATCAGCGGGAGCGTCTGGAAGAGCAGGCTAAATTGCGCGCCGCTGGCGATGATGAAGCCATGTCGGTTGACGAAGATTTTCTGCGTGCCCTGGAGTACGGTATGCCGCCAACAGTTGGCTTAGGTATCGGAATTGACCGTCTTGCCATGATTATGACCAATCAGGATTCTATTCGGGACGTACTGTTTTTCCCCCACATGAGGCCGGAATAAAGCTGGTTTCGTATTTAATTTGTGATGGTTTTCGTGCCCGAATGCCATCACCCTAAAAAAAGCCGCATATAGCCACAGCTGTATGCGGCTTTTTTATGATGAAAACGATTTCAGAATATGATTCTGAATTAGCCCCGTTTTAGCTCAACTTCATCAAAATTTTAAAAATCAGGCTTCATTCCATTTAAATTAC
>JAIULZ010000258.1 GCA_022565805.1 Balneolales bacterium | reverse complement strand
CGCCTTGTTAAACTACAGCTATAGAAACCGGGTGAGGGTTACTTTGGATCGGTAACAGCAATTAATAATTAACAATTAACAATTAACAATTAGCAATTAGCAATTAGCAATTAACAATAAACAATAAACAATGTGGGTTTTTGCTTAGAAAGCCATTAGATAGCCAGAAAAAACAGTGCAACCCTCCCGACGGTTCGGGACAAGTTGTGTCAAACTCCGTGAAACTCTGTGCTACCTATATGAAATAAGCCAAAAGCAAATACCTCATAAACTAACAAGAAAAACACAACACAAAGAAAAATTCGCTGGACAAAAAAGATTACCTTTAAACTTTTATTCCATAACCCTACGCACCCACGATGGAATAAGTTGCACAAAACTACGTTTCCGCTAAATTAACTCAACACTCAACACCAAATCCCCGCATCTTTTCCTTCCCGATGTTTACATCAAAACAAATTCTCTTAGCCTTAGCTCTGCTTGTACTGCTAATCGCCCCCAATGCCCTGCATGCGCAGCTGTTGATTAATGAGTTTCAGTCTTCGAATGGCTCTACGATTGCTGATGAAGACGGAGATTTTGAGGATTGGATTGAAATCTTGAATACGGGTCCGGAGCCCGTGAACCTTAGCGGCTACGGCTTAAGCGATGATCCCGAAAGACCGTATCGATGGATTTTCCCGCCTAAGACGCTGGATTCCGGCGCTTTTTTATTGGTTTGGGCTTCCGGCAAAAATCGTCGTGTGCCACAGGCGCCGCTGCACACGAATTTCAGCATATCGGCATCGGGAGAAGCTCTTAGCATTACGAGTCCGTCGGGTGCTGTAGTTGATGTAATTCCGCCGGTGGAAGTTCCCCGCGATATTTCCAACGGACGCTTCCCGGACGGCAGCACAAATTTTGTCTTTTTTGATGAACCCACGCCCGGTTCTTCCAACAACGATTCCGGAGGCGGAGGCGAGATTCCTGAAGCGCCGCAGCTTTCGCATGCGCCCGGTTTTTACGGAAGTCCTTTCTTGCTCGGCGCACAGCATGCTGATCCGCAGGCCGTGCTTCGCTACACCATAGACGGCAGAGAGCCCGGACCATCCGATCCTGTTTTTCCGGCTGAGGGACTGCTCATTTACGACCGCACATCCGAAAATCCGCTCATCTCGCTCATTCCAAC
The DNA here is from genome assembly GCA_022565805.1 of Balneolales bacterium. Lineage (GTDB taxonomy): Bacteria > Bacteroidota > Rhodothermia > Balneolales > Cyclonatronaceae > Cyclonatronum. Next base: position 2,506 of record JAIULZ010000258.1, on the reverse strand, counting down.
GGCCGGATCCTGGCTACCGCCCATCGGGGATGTCTCCAAGCCAATGGTGGTTTCGGTGCGCGCATTTACCGGCGATTTTTCGTCGGGTGATGTGGCACGGGGCGTATATTTCATCGAAACCGAGCAGCATTTCGATCATCAGCTGCCGGTGCTTTCGCTCACTACAGAGCCCGAAAACTTTTTTGATGACGATATCGGTATTTATGTATTTGGCAACAGCGAACCCTTCGGAAATTTCTGGCAGCGCGGGCGGGAATGGGAGCGTCCGGTTTATATGCAGTGGTTTACGGCCGACCGGCAGCTGTTATACGAAGGAGACGCCGGGGTGCGCATACATGGCGGCACTTCGCGAAGGTTTCCGCAAAAATCACTCCGACTCTATTTCCGGAACAGCTATGGTGATGAAGCCCTGCCCGTAGCGTCTTTCACTGAAATTACGGACACCGGCTTTCGAAGACTTCTGCTGCGAAATTCGGGTCAGGACGATATCCAAACCTTTTTCCGTGACGCCATGATGCACCGTTTGTTGCTTGGTATGGATATGGAAAAGCAGGCTTATGAGCCCATGGTGGTGTATCTGAACGGAGAATACTGGGGTTTACATAACCTGAGAGAGCGGCAGGATCGGTTTTATCTGGCCCGAAAAGCAGGCGTTGATCCGGAAAAGGTCGATATACTCGAATATTCCCATGCGGAGGTGGTGGAAGGGAGCAGGCAGCATTACGAAAACCTGCTTGCCTTTGTAGAAAACGAAGGGCTTCAGAGTGACGAAAACCTGTCGTTTTTATCCGGGATGATGAATATCGAAAACTATACCGATGTTAAAATTGCCGAAATCTTTTTCTATCGCTGGGATATCGGGAACATCCGGTTTTGGCGCCCGCAAACAAACGACGGAATCTGGCGCTGGATGATGTTCGATCTGGATACGGGCTATGGAGGTTTCTGGAGCGTAGAAAATCCTTGGGCATTTGATATGATGGCGTACAATACCGAGGCCAACGGTCCGTGGCAGGGCATGCAGGGGCATAATCAAAATAGTCCGCAGGCGACCTTTCTGTTGCGGGCGCTGCTCGAAAACGAAAGCTACCGATCCTATTTTGTAAGCCGTTTTTATGATCTTTTGAACACGCATTTCGAAACTGGCTTTGCGCAGGATATTATAGATAACTTTGCGGCTCGTATTGCCCCCGAAATGCCGCGCCAAACACAGCGCTGGCGCCGTATACAAAACATGGAAAGCTGGCAGCAGGAGGTCGACTACATGAAAACCTTCGCAGAAAAAAGACCCGGATTCCAGAAAGCACACCTCAGATCATTCTTCGACCTGCCCGATGAGCTAACCATAGAGCTCCGAAACATTGATTCTGAACGGGGCGGAATAAAACTCAATACCGTAGAAATTGCTGAATCATCCCCGTTTATTCCGGAAGACTCGCCGGTATTTCCGTGGTCGGGCAAGTACCCCGCTGGCACCGTTATTTCGCTGAAGCCCGCGCCGGGAGAAGGCTATGAATTTGAATACTGGCTGATAAACGGTCAGCAAAACTATCAGGAAGAGCTGCAATTTGTGCTTGAGGAATCAACCGAGGTAGAAATTGTGTACAGCGGCGACGGGGTTTCGGTACCGGCAGATCGTGAGGTCGCGACTTTGATAAAACTTCATCAAAACTATCCGAATCCATTTAATGGTCAAACCCGGATACCCTTTACGCTAAGCGAGCCGGTTTCGGTAACGCTCGAAATCTACAGTCTTCAGGGACAGCTTGTGTCGCGCCTCGCCAACAATCAGTCATTCCCGGCCGGCACCCACACCATCAACTTCGACACCAACACCGCCAGCCTCGCAAGCGGCCTCTACCTCTACCGCCTCCGCACACCAACGATGGAGCAAACGAGGAGTATGATGCTGGTGAAGTAGTTTAATTCAGGTATCAGGTATCAGGTATCAGGTGACATTGGTCAGGAATTAACAATTAGCAATTAGCAATTAACAATGTGGATTTTTGCTCGGTACGTTTTCAAATAGCCAGGAAAAAACTGTGCAACCCTGGGTGCACTCTGCGAAACTCAGTGCTACCTAAACGAAACAAGCCAAAGGCAAATACCTCATAAACTAACAAGAAACTTTTCAATTAACAGGTAACATTGGTCAGGAATTAACAATAAGCAATAAACAATTAGTAATTAACAATTAACAATGTAGATTTTTGCTAGGTATGTCATCAAATAGCTAGGAAAAAACTGTGCAACCCTGGGTGCACTCTGCGAAACTCAGTGCTACCTAAACGAAACAAGCCAAAGGCAAATACCTCATAAACTAACAAGAAACTTTTCAATTAACAGGTAACATTGGTCAGGAATTAGCAATAAACAATAAACAATTAGCAATTATCAATGTGGATTTTTGCTAGGTTTGTCATCAAATAGCCAGGAAAAAACAGTGCAACCCTCCCGACGGTTCGGGACAAGTTGTGTCAAACTCTGCGAAACTCAGTGCTACCTA
>JAIULZ010000257.1 GCA_022565805.1 Balneolales bacterium | reverse complement strand
GGCCGGGGGAGAGGGCTATAAAACGGCGAATTTCCGAGGATTTTTCTTTGGGTTGGGGGTTCTTTGTAGTTTATGGGTTATTGGGCGTTGGCACATTATGTATAGAGTATGACACGGTGTTGCACAGTTTTTTTTCTGGTTATTTGATGGCGTACTAAACCAAAACCTGCATTGCTAATTGCTAATTGCTAATTGTAAAAGCCCTTTTTTGTCTTTAAATGCCCTGAATGGCGAAAAATTGGAATAGTAAATTTTGTGTTTCTTTCATAAATTGGAAAATGTAAGCGCTTACCTTAATTAAAAAATTTATGAAAAAATTTATCTATACCTTGCTTCCCCTGCTTATGCTGTGGGGCTTTACGACTGTTGCAGATGCACAAATTTTTGAACCCGAAGGGCTTAATATGCCCGGTAGCTGGGACGGGTTCGTAAATCCACCAAACCCCGATTTTCTCAGAAGTCAAAATCAAGAAGTTGGCGGTATTCCGGGTCAAATTTCGGTTATTACAACCGGTACACGCAGATGGCAAACCATGTTCTCCGTTGCCGAAACCGGTGCAGATTTAACAGGAGGTACATACGACTTTTTATTTACCTCCGGTCCGGCTAATAACGCTTTTGCAAATACGTGGAGGGCTATAACGGTAAATGTTAATGAGCTACAAAACTATGGTTTTGGCGGAGGTGGTGACAATGCCATTACCTTGGTTAATAATCGGTTTTATGTGATGAACTGGAGAGATAGTGGCTATAACCCCACTTCAGCGATTTTCATGGAGTTTAATGCTGAGCCGGTTACCTTTGAGTCGATTACGCAAAATCCGATTGCCGATGAGGTGGAAGGTACAGATGTTGTAACCGTTACTGTCGAAACCAGCGCTGCGCCGGCTGCAGGTGAGCGTATTTACGTGTGGTACACCATCGCAGGAACTTCAGCCGTTTCTGAACTCACGTTTACCGGAACCACCGGAACAGCCGATATTCCCGGTCAGGCCGATGGCATTACCGTTAGCTACCGTGTAATCACCTCATCCGTAGAACTTGTTGATAATCAGTCAACAGAATATTACTGGATGCGATCAGCGCGTTTTTCGGATAGCTTTACCTACACCGCAAGTGCCAACGAAGTTACAGATGCTCCCGTGCTTTTAGCTCCCGCTAATAATGGCAGTGGAGTAGCATCGCTAGCGTCTTTTTCATGGGAAACGGTCTCTTTTGCCACGCTTTATGATGTGCAGATCGCAGCTGATGAGGATTTTACGGATATCCTCTTTAACGTTTCCGATCTCGATGTAACCAGCTTCAGCATTCCAGATGGCGCCGGTTTGAGAGGCGAAACTACCTACTACTGGCGTGCGCGCGGTACAAATGCAGAAGGTGCAGGGCCATGGTCGGCCGAATGGACCTTCGAAACGGAAGATAATTTCAGGGTTCACTTTAATAATACCGACAACTGGGATTTGGTTTATGCCTATGCTTTTGAGCCGGGAGTTTACAGAGGCTGGGCAGGCGAACCAATGGATGGACCGGTTGATGGCTGGTACTCCTATGACATACCCGAAAGCTTTTCTAACGTTATTTTTAACAATAATAATAATGCGCAGACCGGAAACCTGGATCGTAACTCCAATGGCTGGTACGATCAAGCTAGCGGTACATGGTTTGACTTTGAGCCGGTAGCCGAGCGGGATGTAGTTTTCTCGGTAGATATGAGCGTGCAGCTTGCTTCACAGCGTATCGAGCCCGAAGAAGCTGGTGTTTTTGTACGCGGATCATTTAACGATTTTAACCTCGATGATCAAATGACCCATTTGGGTGATGGTATTTTTGAAGCTACCGTTTCCGTAAATAATCTGGTTGAGCTGTATAAGTTCTACTTTTCATCGGCTGAATCCGGCGATGTATGGGAAAGCGGCGACGACAGACCACTTTTAGCTCCTGAAGTTGGTACCGACACTCAGGTACTCGAAACCATTTTCTTTGATAATCAGCGTGGAGCTGTGCTCAGAGGTCGTGCCGGATGGAGAACACTTTCTGATCCGACTACAGCAAATCTTTCCCAGTTCCTCGGCCCTATATGGACACAAGGTATGTCAGGTGCCGATTTTACCGGAGGTGATCCAAGCGTGATTACCCTAAACACCACAAATGGAACCTATTCTCCGCTCACCACGCTAAATGAAAGCTACCCTGCCGGAGCCGGTTTTGTAGTCTATGTGTTTGATAACGACCTGCACAACGATCCTTCTACGAATTTCTGGCCAAAAGCATTGCCAACGGCAACCGAAGAGTTTCCCTCTCCCGTAGTAGTTAGCGAGGCGGGCGGTAATCCACTGCTCAGCACGCAGCCGCTTGGATACGCCATTGTTGGTAATCCTTTTTTAAGCGATATCTCGTGGGATGTTGTGGTAGCAGAAGGCGGACTCCAAGAGTTGCAAAATGCAATCTATATCTATGATCCAAACCAAAATGCAGAAGGCGAATGGGTACCTTATGTAAATGGAGTCGGAGCTTTACCGGCCGGTGGTATTATTGGCGCCTATCAAGGTTTTGCGGTTCGCTCCAGCGAAAATGCGGTAGGTCCGCTCGACCGCTCACTAACCTTTACCGATGCGGCAAAAGTAGAAGGTAATACAGGCCTTTTTGCAACTCCTGAATTCGACGGACTCGTAAAACTAAGCCTGAACTACGGCGAAAATGCAACTTCTGCGTGGATTAAGTTTTCAGAAAATGGCTCGATGTCGTTTACAAGCTCCGATGCGGAGCGCCTTGCCCCAATAGGCCATAAATTTATGACTATTGCAACGGCTAAGCCGGATGGCAGCATACTAAGCATTGCAGACTTCCCATCGCATGAGCAGCAGCTGGAAATTCCTCTTCATGTAGAGTCTACATTTTCCGGCACATTTACGCTAACAGCACCGCAATTTAATGTGTACCACGAATCACAGCTGCAGCTTATCGATACCAAAACAGGCAGCGTGATGGACCTGACCTCCGGGCTTGACTATACCTTCATAATTGAAGGCTCCGGAAGCAGCAACACATCCAATTCGGGTCTGAGCGATATAAGCACGATGAAGCTCGAAGCAGTAAGCCTGCAATCCGAAACAGCGCGCTTTATGATTGTAGCAGGTGGTATTTCCACATCTGTACCGACCAACGAGCTTCCAAAAGTTCTGGCCCTCAGCCAAAACTACCCGAACCCGTTTAACCCGACTACACAAATCAAATACGACCTGCCGGAAAACGGTGAAGTCCGCCTCGATGTATTCAACATTCAGGGTCAGCGCGTGGCCACACTCGTAAACGCCACCCAAACCGCCGGAACACACACCGTAACCTTCGATGCCAGCAGCCTCGCCAGCGGCGTATACCTGTATCGCCTGCAAAGCGGAGCCAACATCCTAACCAAAAAGATGACGCTGGTTAAGTAAGTAAGTAAGTAAGTAAGTAAGTAAGTTTGGTTTGAAATAATGTGATGTGATGTGATGTGAGATCATATTTCATCACCAAATAAATTAAAAACTGCCGTCTGACTCATGTTGGGCGGCAGTTTTTTTATGATGAAAAGGTTTTGTGAGGTGAATAGGGCGGGATGAGTTGGAGAGTGGGTGAGTGGGTGAGTGAGTAATTGAGTGGGTGAGGTGCTAATTCACTGGACGAAAATGACCGAGGACCGAAGACGGAGGACCGAGGGTTGGTTCAAAAACAGATTAGAAAATCAAAACT
>JAIULZ010000256.1 GCA_022565805.1 Balneolales bacterium | reverse complement strand
TACCTGTTACCTGTTACCTGTTACCTGTTACCTGTTACCTGTTACCTGTTACCTGATTCTCTGCATATTTCTTTGGGTGAAAAAATCTTCGCCTTCGGTTATGCCGAATTCCAGGGTTTTGTATTCGAGCGTGGTTTTTTGGTCTTTGTCGGCGGGGGTCATGATCATTCTTGAAGGAAGCATTCGCCCGCCCAAATTCTTAATTCTGTCCAGTTTCATAGTTTGAGCCAGATCGCCCGACTGATCATAACTCTCGACCCGCAGCTGTATAAAATCCTCTTTGCAAACCCAAACCAGCACCTTGCCCCAGACTACCGCCGCCTCTTCATGAGGAATCATTTCAATTACCCATGACTCTCTGCCATCGTAGGTCTCCTCCCGTAATATTGAATGATTAAAATCATCAACAATTGAAGTTTCGTTTACCAGATCATCATTCGTAAAGTCCGAGCCCATCCAGGACTGCGACATCATCGAAGGCGGCATTTTGATGGTACGGTCTACGTTCGGCACGTAATTCCATATCTCGTTTTTACGCTTCAGGAAAGTAGTGCCCGCATCGCGCGATGGAGCTGTGATCAAAATCATGGAATAGTCTGTACCCTGCGCCCAGCTTCGCATGCTCACCTCCCGGGTGTAGCGCGGACGCTCAATCGTCATGCTCATCTCGGAGTAGCTCGACTCGCCCCGCATAGTATCATTCATTTTAGAAATAATCTCGCGGGCATTCTCGCTCTGGTTATCAGTTGCAATAACGGCGATTTTTTCGCTTCCGGCATAGCTGGCTGCGCTTATACATAGCAGCAAAAGAACGATTAGCACAGCTGCGACAATTTTTTCTATGTATTTATTTTCTAAATTAACTGTTGTTTGCATGGTTCTTAAAAACTGAATTTATAACATCTGGATTTGATTATTTATCGGAAAAAATCCAAATAAATACTCCTTTGCTTTCACTTTTACTTTTGCCTTTATTTGCTTTCTTGTTCTGATAAAAATATAAAATAACCGACCCTGAAGCGGCGCGTTTAACGGTTTTAATATTGATCCGGAATTAAACAGGCTCAAAAAAAATGATCTCTTTGTAAAGTCTTTTCGTACAGAAGTTTAAAGAGTAAAGACTATGATAAGGTTTACGATATTATGGTTACAAAGTTATGTGTAGTTTTCGTAAAACACGATCACCCTATTTCTTACTTTTTTTCTTTTTCTTCTTTTTAGAATGATCTGATTTGACGGGTTGAGCGCCTGACTCCCAATGGTCAATAAGTTTGTGTAGCTCAGCGCTTACCCTGCTATAAAATCGCGCAGTTTCATCTAGCCATTCAGATGTTTCATCAGTTCTGGATTTAAGTGATTTGCCTTTTAAGAGTAATTCGCTGTAGGCTTCGAACATGCTAATACGTTGCCGCAACATATCGCCAACTCGCGTTCTGCTAACACGATAATAAGTTTTCCTGTCGCCGGGCAGACTAACCGCATCTACTAAACCCGTGTTTACAAGCATTTTTGCAGTTCCGCTTATACTGCCCTTGCTTGCATCAAGGGCCTCACGAATTTCATCGAATGAAACGGCATCGCGGTCGCAAATCATAAGATATCCAAGCGCCCGACCCGCCATTCTTGTAAGACCGAGCTTCTCAAAAAAAAGCCCCGATTCTTCAATATAGCTTAGTTTATTAGTATTCATCACATCCGGGAAAATATGTACGGTATTGGTTTATCTAAACAAAAAGAGTAGACGCTTACAGGTAGCATGCAAGCTGTACTACTCAAAGCGTTAAACAAAACTTTACACTTTAAGAAGGCTTTGTGAAATCTGCTTTAAATGTGCTATCTAATGGAATAGCAATGTTATGCAATGCAATTAGTTAACTATCATTTTTGTAATACAAAGGGTAAGACTTTCTTTTTGCCGGACCTTAAAATGTGTATCGTTTTATACAAGATAAAGATTAAATTCATTAGGTTCAATAATTAGTGAACTAAATGAATCTTTATTGTTTTAACTTCCGCAAAAAGACTGTGTGGTGGCTACAAATCAACTTATTTAGCAGCTGCAAAGAATGGCAATCTGCTATTCAGGGATGAAATCAGACAATTGGCCGAGGGTGGAAATGACCGAAGATCGAGGAGGGGGAGGGTGGGCATAAGCGCTAACTTAAGGAATTGTTTTATCCAAAAGTTTTCGTATTATTGGTTATGAAAATTAAACCCACGCTTATTCTCGAAGACCCAAACTGGGACATCATTACCCGGTTTTTACCCGATGACTGGCGCTCTAAGGCCAAGGAATTAAACGCTTGCCGGCGACTTCGCGGTATTCCCTCGGTCGATATGTTGCTTCGTATTTTAATGGTTCATGTGAGTGAAGGCTATTCACTGATTCAAACGGCCAATATTGCCAATCAGGCTGGATGGGCTACCGTGAGTGACGTGGCTTTACTAAAGCGGCTGCGTAGTGCAGAGGAGTGGATTCGATGGATGTGTGTGGAGCTAGCAAGTCGACACCATCCCGGACGACTGAACTTTACAAAGCCGGATTGGCTTTCGGCCCATCAGGTACGTAGTATTGATGCAACCGTTATCAGCGAGCCTGGTAGCACTGGAACGGACTGGCGAATCCATTACAGTTTAGGGCTATTTGACTTGTACTGCCATGAGTTTTTGTTGACCGATCCTTCCACAGGAGAACAGATTAGTAATTTCACCCTTAAGCAGACCGACTTTATCGTTGCCGACCGAGCCTATTGCAGTGGAAAGTTTATTAAGGAGCTAATTAGTGGGGGAGCCGATTTTCTACTTCGCTTCAAATCCCGTAGTGTTCGGTTGATGGATGACAATAATAAGCTGTTTGATGTGCTTGCCCAATGCCGGCTCGTTGAAACCGGTGACCCGCAGAGTCACACCCTAACAACTGGTGAAGGGTTTCGGGTTCGGCTACTTATCCATAAAAAGAGCCTTGAAGCAGCCGATACAGCGCGAAAATCCTACCTGCGTGAAAAACGAAAAAAACAAAAGAAAGTAAACCCCGACAGTATTGAACTCCAGGGGTACATCATTTTAATTACCAGTAAACTTGACCCATTAGTATCCACAGCAGACTTGTTGAATCTATACCGGCTGCGTTGGCAAATTGAGCTTGCATTCAAGCGGCTAAAATCTATTATGGGGTTAGGCCATCTACCTAAATACGATCCTCAAAGTTGCCGAGCATGGCTTTACGGCAAATTATTGACCGCCCTTTTAGTTGAAATAATGGTCGAGCATGCTCGGCTTTTTTCCCCTTGGGGATACCCATTGGACGCCAGCCAACCAGAATAGTTGTAGTTACTGGCGGGAGTTGGAATTTGGGCTGACACTACTCCGGCAAGCCATTATGCCAGCCTTCAGTATAGCCGACTGCATCAAAAATTGGCATCACATTTCACAATCCTTGGCTGATTCATCTCGAAAAAGGAAAAGGCAACATACGGAATGTTTCTTAAGTTAGCGCTTATGGGGAGGGTGGGTGAGAGGGGGAGAGTGGGAGTTAGGGAGAGTGGGTGAAGTAAGGCGCGCGAATTCACTCTGCGAAGCAGTCCGGAATCTGGGGGTTACAACAAATACAAAAAAGCACGAGCCGGGATGTCCTTGAAACAAGAGAATCTGCCGAGGGCAACGATCTAAACAAATCAAGTTGATAATCTCATATACTCAAAACGGATACAACCCAATACTAAACAGGCTACCAAA
>JAIULZ010000255.1 GCA_022565805.1 Balneolales bacterium | reverse complement strand
TAAATAAGTTGATTTGTAGCCACTACACGGTCTTTTTGCGGAAGTTAAGTTAGAATGAAGAGGTCATTTAATTTAATAGCTGGCTTTTTGGGGAGAGCTTTTTTGGAAAAAAGGTATAAGCGGCTATTCTCGTCAACAGATTTGACAGAACATTCGCTACCGGGAGGTGTCGCGAATGTTCAACTTAGTAAGCTGAGAACGATTCAAAACCTGAATAAGATTTATCGGTAAATCGTGAGATATGGATCATGCCCGACGGCTTTCTTATTACATGCGGAACTTTTTGCACTCGGATTAAAATCGTGGCTTACAAAATCTGGGGTCGTGCCTCTACGGCACTGCTAGACTCAAGCTTATGCACACCCGAAAAGTATGGCACTTGAAAGTTTATTAGGAAGTTGATGTCTTACCTCTATTAACGTCAAACCCCTATTTGAGATCCATGTACATCCATTTCCAGACATCCAGATAATATGCCTGCTAAAGAAAGTGCCGACAGGCACGACCCATAGTTTCCGTGCCTCGCCTCGACCAAACCTCTTTTTTTACCAATGATCTTAAATCAAACTCAGGTATTTAGGTCTTAATTTATAATGCTACTTCTCTTCTGCAAATAACGGCACCGATATTTTGAAACTACTAATTTTGAGGCTACTCCGATTAATCTCTAATTATAAACTTATGTCTTCAAGCGTAAAATATTGTACCATAAAACAGTTACTTACCTTCGTTAAACTTCGAGTCTTCGTGACCTCATGGTTCAAATTTGACTTTTCGGAGCGGTCTCAATTTTTAATATTGGCAGATTCAATCTTTACACATAAAAGCAGCGGGCTTATTTTTATAACTACGCTTAGCTCATTTAAACAACAAATTTAAATCCAACCATTGGGAAACTAGCTGCTAAAAATGGTTATAATGAACCTTCTTAAAGCTATTCCTATATTTCTTCTCTCATTTTTGTAAATTAGACGGCTATAAAAACCTACTCCATTTTCATTTCAAACCAATTTTTAATTCCTGCATGGATGCCATCACCCTTTACAATACTCTGAGCAGATCTAAAGAACCGTTTAAGCCGATTAATGAGGGATTTGTTGGAATCTATGTCTGTGGACCAACAGTTTACGGAGATGCCCACCTGGGCCATGCCAAAAGTTACACGACATTCGATGTTGTAGTACGCTATTTCAGATACATGGGCTATCGTGTACGATATGTTCAAAATATTACCGATGTGGGCCACTTAACAGACGATGGCGATCAGGGTGAAGACAAGCTTGCAAAGCAAAGCAAACTAGAACGTTTGGAGCCCATGGAAGTGGCGGAGAAATACACCAACCGATATTTCGAAGATATGGATAAGCTTGGGCTACTGCGTCCCGATATTACCCCAAGAGCGAGTGGCCATATCCCTGAGCAAATAGATATGATCGAAAAGCTGATTGAACAAAATCATGCTTACGTCGCAAACGGAAATGTATACTTCGATGTAACCTCCGATCCCGGATATGGGCAGCTAAGCGGGCGGACTCTGGAAGCAGCTGAATCGGGAACAAGGATATCTGCAGCCTCGGATAAGCGCCACCCTTCTGACTTCGCCCTGTGGAAAAAAGCCGACGATTCCCACATTATGAAATGGAATTCACCTTGGGGTATTGGCTATCCCGGCTGGCATATCGAATGTTCGGCAATGAGCACCAAATACCTCGGGAATAGCTTTGATATACACGGTGGCGGGCTTGAAAACCAGTTCCCTCATCATGAGTGCGAAATTGCACAAAGCACGTGTGCACACGGCAATACGCACGAACACCCATTTGTGCGCTATTGGATGCACAACAACATGGTTACCCTTAACGGGCAGAAGATGGGTAAGTCGTTGGGTAATGCTATCTCTTTGAGGCAGTTTTATGATGGTTCGCATAAACTACTATCCAGAAGCTGGGAGCCGGTCGTAATCCGTTATTTTCTACTACAAAGCCACTACAGAAGTACCACCGACTTTAGCGAACCTGCCCTCTTAGCCGCAGAAAAAGGCTATCAAAACCTTATTGCTATTATACACCAGCTGTCTGTGGTTTCCTCAAAAGAAAAAGACGGAGAAGAATGGCCGTTTCAAGACTTCAAAAAAGAAGTACTTTCGGCTATGAACGACGATTTTAATACTGCACAGGCAATAGCCATTCTTACAACGCACTTAAAGAAGATTCGGTCGCAGCTTGCTATAAACAGTGCACCGGCAAATCTTGACGAAATAATGAGCTTTGTGGAAGTCTTTATGAAAGACGTACTCGGTATTTGGCAGGCATCTGATGCGAGTGCCAAGGGATCAAAAAGTAGCCAGGGCGATGAGCTTATTACCGATCTGATGGAGTTAATTATACAGCTGAGAAAAAATGCCAGAACAGAAAAAAACTGGGCCATGTCCGATCAAATTCGCGACAGGCTTAGAGAAAAAGGCATCCAGATAATGGATACACCGGAAGGTACAAAATGGGAGTTTTCGAATTAACATATCTTTGCTTCTTCCTCATTAAGAATATTATTACCGGCAATTTTTTAAGCGCACACTCTTTATAATGAATCAATCTTATTTTGTTTGGCCAGGCGATCCGATTATGTTCGAACTTGGTGTTTTTCAACTGCCATTTTCGGTGAGTATACCCGGGCTCGGGCTTTCTATTCTGCTCATTTATTTTGCCTATAGCTGGCTCGATAAAACATATAACCCTAAACCGGTTAAGCGCAAAGTCCGCGCCAGAGATCGAAATAATGAGACTACAAAGCCATCGCAAATCCCCAAATATTACGTTACAGCCAGTGTAGTTTCCTCCTTGATTCTGGGTCAACTTTTATTCCTGGCACTACCTGGCCCCGATATTTCTCAAATCGGTCCTATCCAAATGCGTTGGTATGGTTTTGGCTTTGCCATGGCTTTTCTTTTAGGTTATTTTATTGGTTCGGCTATGTTTAAACACGCCGGCTACAAACAAGAAGACGCCGATTCATTGCTTACCTATCTTTTTATTGGAACTATATTGGGTGCGCGTCTTGGCGAAGTTATTTTCTATAACCCGGAGTACTACCTCAGAAACCCATCCGAAATTCTGATGATCTGGCGCGGAGGACTTGCCAGTCATGGAGCCTTTATAGGCAATATTCTAGCCATTTGGCTGTATGTAAAACAACGCCCGCATATTTCCTATATCTGGGTTCTGGACCGAATGACCATCCCTTTTGCAATTGGTGGGGTTTTTGTACGCATAGGTAATTTTTTTAATTCAGAGATTTATGGTTTACCAACAGATGTTTCATGGGCCGTTATTTTCCAGCAAGTAGACCTTCAACCACGCCATCCTTCGATGCTTTACGAAGCTGCTGTGGGTGTTCTGCTTTTTATCGTACTATGGACTATGTACAAAAAATGGAACCACAAGCCACCGGCCGGGGCTTTGTTTGGGATGTTTCTCACCATACTTTTTTCAGCACGTTTTCTGGTCGAAATCACGAAAGTTGAACAAGCCGATTTTGCCGTTAACTGGATTGTAGGTATGGGGCAGCTTTTAAGCATACCATTAGTAATAGCGGGTCTTTATATTCTGATTAAGCGCGTAGACTGGTCTCAAAAGACAATCGAAACTCCGCCTAAAGAAGAGAAAACCAAATAAAATTAAAAGATAGATGGCTTAATAAACCCTTCTGATAGTGCTTCAAAAGTTAATAGAAGGCTTTGAGAAACCTTCTATTTTGTTCGTATTCGACGCCGGAGCAAAAATAAAACCGGAGTATA
>JAIULZ010000254.1 GCA_022565805.1 Balneolales bacterium | reverse complement strand
TAACTGATGACCCCTAACTGAAAAATCGGGCACTTCAAATGTTATTCTGCCCTGCTTCATCTTAATTAAATTTAAACTGACAGTTTGTGAGGATTATACAGGATTTAAGGTTTTAGTACTTCAGTCTTTATTTCAGAAATAATCACAAGTTTCAATCCTTACTTCTATATTCCCTCGGAGGTCGTCTCAAGTGCGTATAGAAAAAATAGTTAAGGGCTTTTTCATCCTCTTTGCCGATTTTACGGGCAATCTCATAACAGCTTAGATCAGGTTTATTTTTCAGGAGCGAAATCGCTACATCCAGCTTCGTTTTTATGATGGCTTCCTTCGCCCGTCTATCAAATTTGTTGCGATATTTACGTGCAAAAGATTTGGGATCAGCGTAGCCCACTACTTCCGCCCATTCTGCTACTGTGCCAATCTGCGCGATATTTTCTCTTAATACAGAATCGGCTTTTGCCAACCCGAGGGTGCTTTCATGTATGCGATCTTTTTCCATAGTGACAATAGTTTAACAAAATGAGCCTTAATCGATAGCTATCTTATTATATATGATACATAAAACTATTAATTGTTACAGCTTTTTTGTAAAAAAATAACCGCAAACCTTTTCAAAAAACACAAATAATACGTTATATATTGTATATATTCAGCAATTTATTTAATACAGCTTTATTTTTACTGAAACAGTGTATTGACTTCATACAACAGATTTAACCTGCACACTTCAGAACTGTTGGCTAGTCCATGCCGCTTGTTTTTACATTATTTTAATACTTGTCAAAAAAAAACGACAGCGCTGACCAAAAATGGAAGTCCAATACGCAGCATCAATATCAATACCTTCCCTCAAGAAGTAGTGCAGCAGAAAAAAACACCCTGTCGAATTGCTGTAAACTTGCTGGCAAACCTTCGTTCTTCGGTCACCCACTCTCCACTCTCCTTACAAAACAAAGCAAATATGTAATTCTTCTCCTGCTTTATGTAACATAACTTTTGTTAAAAAGCTGCTTCTTTGTAAAGGCATTTGAGCATAACGCCTTTTCAGCTTATGTCTTTTTTTATCTGAAAATAATGTTTCGGATAAACATATCACCTTCAACAATCGGTTATGGAGTTTAATATGAAGCAGTATTACAAATTTCTGGCATGCGTAATTGGCCTAGGCCTTTTAACGGCATGTGGAAGCACAAATCCACCAACACAACAGCTTACAGAAACCCAAATGGTGATTCAGCAGGCCGAACAAGATGGTGCAGAAGAGTACGCCCCGCTTGAAATAAGGGAAGCTAAAATCAAGCTTAACTTAGCCAGAGAAGCCGTTGAAAAAGAAGAGTATGAAGAAGCAATTCTATTGGCCGAACAAGCCAGAGTAAGCGCTGAACTTGCCCAGGTAAGAGCACAATCCGGTAAGGCTCAAAAGGCCGTGGCAGAATTGAGAGAGAGCATCCGGGTTTTAAAGGCCGAAATTGAACGCAATCAAAGAACAGACTAATATCTGAAGAGGATTCATATGAAAAAATTACTACCATTTTATAAGGCACTTATGCCCAAAGCGTATCTCGCTATTTTTCCCCTTTTGATTTTGCTGGTTGGCTGTGGTGGCCCTCCTGCAAACAACCCTTTGCTCCTTAGCGCAACTTCAGAATTTAATACCGCGCAACAAGATACTATGGTTGTGCGACACGCTCCGGTTGCACTTAAAGAAGCGGAAGAGGCACTTGAGAAAACACAGGATTTATGGGAATCTAAAGCTGATAAAGCCGTTGTTGATCACTACGCGTTTATTGCGCAGCAAAGAACCTTAATTGCTATCGAAACTGCCAAGCTTAACGCTGCAAACAGCGAGCTTTCCCGAAGCGAAGTGGAGCGTCAGCAGGTTTTGCTGGATGTTCGCCGCAGCGAATCGGAGCGCTCGGAGGCAAGGGCAAGGCAAGCTCAGCGTGAGGCTCAAAGTGAACGAGCCCTCGCGGCTGATGCCATGAGGCGAGCCGAGGAACTGGCACAGCAGGTGCGGGACCTTGAAGCACGGCCAACCGAACGCGGCCTTGTGCTTACTCTGGGTGATGTTTTATTCGAAACCGGAAAATCTGATATTCGCTCTGAAGGCATGAGAAGTATAGAAAACCTGGCCACTTTCTTGAATGAATATCCGGAGAGAAATATCATGATTGAAGGCTTTACGGATAATGTTGGCTCAGAATCGTTTAACATGCAGCTGTCAAGAGACAGAGCTAATTCTGTGAAGTCGGCGCTGGTTTCCAGAAGAATACAGGCAAACCGAATTGAAACCGTCGGTTTTGGATTGAATCATCCGGTGGCCGATAATACGTCGAATGCCGGCCGACAGCAAAATCGTCGGGTTGAGATTATCATTTCGGATCAGGATGGCAAGGTTTCTCCTCGTACACAATAATTTTCTTCGACTGATTTAGCAATATAGATCAGAGCTATTCAGGGTGAGGTTTAGCAAATCACAGATTTCATAAGATGGGAGCAAGGAAGCCGGACTTCATACCGGCACTCACGCCTTGCTCCCATTTATTTGTATTTTCTGAAAACAGCGCGTATTCTGGCGTTTACATACTAATTCTCCTTGTTTTCGGCTATGTACAAATAGTTTGAGCTATAATCGAATTCTTGAAAAAGTAGCCTTGTGGATTCTCCTCTAACCATCACATAGGTGCGCTCAAGCCCCGCCAATTCCTCCTGAAAAGATTCGTTATGAAGATTTGAATCAACCGTCAGGATTTCGTTATTCAGCTGCACATCTATATAGCCGAACGGGATTTCTGCATCTGCGCGACCGAAATCAAACCTGTAGGTTGTCCCTTCTTCGGATGCAAAATATTGCCAGCTTAGATTTACGCCACCGCCTCTTTGACCATACACACCAAACTGCTCATTTTTATTCGCTTCATGACCCGTTTTGGCCAGGAATTCTTCATCATACTTTATGGTGATGAGCTGCTCGCCCGTGAGATATAAAACCGGGCTTCCACCGATGGCAATGAGGTAATTTTCGGGTCCGGCTTTTGCAATGAAGAAATTCACGTAAACCAGTGGGAGGTTATCAAATCGTATATCCGGACCGAGGTATATATCGGAGCCTTTCATGATAACATCCGATACTTTTTCCCCGTTTTCAAGATTAATTGAAACACTGATAGTAAACTCTTCATCCGTATGTAGCTGATCGGAATTATAAAAAGACATTGACCCGATTGTTGCGATTCCGTCGGCACAATGCAGCGAATGCGACGCACTGTAAATAGTCTGATGTTCCTGAATTAATTTAAACTCTTTATCGTAGTGCAGAATTTTTCCATCCTTTGAAAGAAATACAAAGCTCGCGTCGTTGCAGGGCGCCATTTGCTTTATTCCCCTCGCCTCTTCCGGTCCGCCCCCGTTTCTCACAAAAGATTTTATTATGACATCTTTTGTAGCATCAAAAATATGAGCGTGATATTCACCGCCCATAGTCGTTATCAGATAAACATCATTCTCAATATGAACGGCGTTTGTAACCCGGTTAAAAAGCTGATCGCTAAGCATGAAAGGAAAAAGCAGCAGAAGTGTAAAAGTCATATTTCATCGAAGGGGTTAAATGATGGTTTCATGAGTTTGGTGCACTCGATAGGCAACTTGCAAAGTTAAACACCCCCGGGCAAAATAGGTTTCAGGGAGAAAAAGGGTTTTCAACCTTCGTAGTTCGAATTGGAGGGTTAGCAAAAGTGATATTTAACCTACAAATTGGTAGTGGCCGACTTAATCAGGTGAGGTTATCACTTTGATGTGTTTAGAAAGTTACCCTCGTCAAAATTCCTGATTTCAAGGACATCGCGACTCGGTTTTTTTGTGTTTCTTGTAATCCCCGGATTACGGACTGCTTCGCGGAGTCCTCCATCCGGGGTTACAAT
>JAIULZ010000253.1 GCA_022565805.1 Balneolales bacterium | reverse complement strand
AGCTTTTGTTTTTATTTAGCGGAATGCAGCGGAGGTTTAGCCATTTTCTCCAGCCTAGCGGTTTTTGGCTACCTTTTGTCCGCACAAAAGGTAGGAAAGCTTCATTTCGAGCAGGGAGCTTTTTTTCCATCACTTGTCGACCTCTCCCCGGCCCTCTCATCACCTCTGAACGAGGCTTACAGCAACCACTACCGCAAATGCCGTAAGGCTTACCGAGAGCGACATGGCTAAGGCGGGCAAAAATGTATTTTGGGGGATTTCACTGTTTCTATTTTTCTCGATATAGGCCGACCAGATATGGGTGAAATAACCTAGCACAAAAATCAGCGTAGGGTATCCAAACGTGATTGTGCTGCCGGCTACTGAAACGGAAACGAGTGCTTTTCCTTCCAATACCTGTTCATGAATCAGAATATATCCTGCAAAAGCAACAAAATACAACAGCCAGCTAAAGTATTGCATGATTTCCCAAACCTCATAGCTGAGGATCTTTTTTGAAGCCTGCTTTTTCATGACGGTGTCGCGCTTTTTTTTATGCAGGGATACTTAAGACGGAGTGAACCCTAAGTGTATAAACGTTTAGCTTTAGTCCGCACGCTTTCCATCCGCATCATTCATGTAGTAGGTTAGTGCCCCTGAGGGACAGGTGTTGATCGTGCTGATGATTTTCTCGGTACTGCTTGCATCCGGCTTGATCCACGGTCTTGTTTTGGGCTGGAAGACATCCGGGTTATTTTTCACACAGTTGGCCGAGTGAATACATTTGGCGGCTTGCCATACGATGGTAACTTCACCGTTGGTGTATTCTTTTATGATGTTTTTCTTATCCATAATTGTATGATTTAGAGTACGTCCCTGATTTCTTTATTTTTTTGAAATACGCTTTTTGCAAAAGGGCAAAGCGGGATAATTTTTATTCCGTTATCTCTTGCATAAGCTACTGCTTTCATGACCATTGCTTTACCAGCACCTTTTCCTCTCAGTACATCACTGACTTCTGTATGGTCGATAATTATTTTATCCGAGCCAGCCCAGGTATAGGTCATTTCAGCTTCCTGAACATCATTTTCAAGAATGAAGAACCTGCCTTTATTCCCGTTGTCTTCCTGAAGTACTTCCATAAGATAGGAGTTTGTTAAAATTATACTTTTTATTGAGCCATCAAAATCAGTTTATCCCAGCTCCAATATTATTAAATAATTATCACAAAATTTGCAATAGAAACATACATCAGGCAAACACTGGCTCCACATCAATAAAAATGCGGACGCTCGATGCCAGACCATCCCGATTTCTTTCAATGATGCTTACGCACGGAACCGTAACCACTTTGCTGTCTTTCCGGGTGTAGTCGATGAGCGCTTCTGCGGCAATCTGATTGTCGGTGCCGAGTAGGTTGATGAAGGAGTGATCCAGACCGTTTATGGCATCCCAGAAATGCTGAAGCCCGCCAATGATCTCGTTATTGCATTTCACGACCGGATTGTTGCCGAACTGAAGCTCACAGTCTTCGGAGAGAAACGTGCGATAGGCCCCGGCATCCATGGCGTCAACTGCTTCATATTTTGATTTTAGCCAGGTTAAGGCTTCTTCAGAAATCTGCGTGGTTTTTAGCTGATGTGTTCTCATAATTTTGAAGGATTAAGTACGACTGATATTGTTAGATATGAAACCCGACGCCCCGCATCATCTTGCGCTCGCAAGGCTTAAAAGTCCGCCCACATTCAGCTGAACATAGAACGAGCCCAGATTGTCTTTCAGGCCGGAGCCGGTATCCGCTACCTTGTTTCTCCATTCGGTATCGCCGGAAAAGGGAAGCTGATAGCCGATTTTTATACCGGTAAAAAGTCCGTTCTGATCAATCAGCTTCACGTTTAGCCCAAAAGCTGCGGCTACCTGATTATTGGTGAGGTTTTGAAATGCTCCGCTTTCGATATCCTGCACAATTAACTGATTGCTGCTCAGCACGATTCCGGCATTCGGTTCCACGCTCCATCTTCTGTTTCCGGAAAGATTGTATCCCAGAGAAAGAGCGTTTTCGAAGCCCGCATATTGTATTTCGCCCGAGCTGTTGCTTGCCGTGCCGGAGGAGTAGAGGAACTGAACCCCAGCCACGTACCGGCCATCGGTCCATGCGCTGCCCGCCCCTATCGAAAAGGAATAGAGCTGCGGATCAACATCGGCTACAAAATGCCGGTCGAACGAATTGATTTTTGTGCCGGCAATTGCGCCGAAGTACATGCCCGACTCTTTAGGCACCTGAGCCGAAACGGCCACGAACAGCGTCAAAACAACAGCTAAAGCTGAAAAAAGACATTTCATTGTATTTGAATTATGACTTATGAAATTTTATTTACGCTGACTCGCAAGATTTTTCTTGATTTTCATCATGATGAAATCGGGCGTAACCCGCGGCAGGTTTGAGATAATCCAGTTGTTGAAGCCGACAACTTTCTTGCCTTTTCCGTGCAGTAACAGCTTTACACCTGCTTCTGCAACCACTTTTGCCGGAACCGGTTTATTGGCGTTCATCGCATTTGTTTTTCGCATCTCGGGGGTATGAAAGTCCGTTTCTACCGTTCCGGGGCAAAGCGCGGTAACCACCACGCCGGAACCCTCCAGCTCGGCGGCAATGGTTTCTGTAAAGGAAAGCACGAAGGTTTTGGTGGCCGAATAAATCGAATAGTACGGAAACGGAGTGAAGGATAAGATAGACGCCACGTTCATGATTCTGCCCGACTTGCGCTTCGCCATGTCCTGCGCAAACAGCTTGGTTAAGACCACGAGACTGCTCACGTTCAGATTTATCATGTTGAGCTCATTTTCTAATGAAGTTTCCAGAAAATTTCCGTAGCCGCCAAACCCGGCATTATTCACCAGGTGAGTTACAATATATTTCTTTGATTTTACCTCATTATAAAGCTCGATAGCAGATTCCGGTTTTGACAAATCTTTGCGGATGTACTGCACATCAATATCAATAGCGAAGGTTAAGTCCATCTGCATCTGCATGAGCTTCTCGACATTTCGTGCCACTAAAATAAGGTTGTACCTTTTCTCCGCCAGCTGCTGAGCCATTTCATAGCCAATACCTGCCGAAGCCCCGGTTATCAGGATGTATGTTTTCATTTTATGATGATTTTTGATTGTGGATAAATTCTGTGCATGAGTGAAAATTCTTGTACTGTATTACAGCTCACCCAAGCTGTCCGATGCCTGATTCCTCACCCGTTCTTCGGCCCGCTCTTTAATTAAAAAAAGCCAAAGCTCGTGGTAGTTCAGCAGCTTGTTCGGCTGAAACCATTTCTGCATGGTGGTGAGGAAGCCGCTTTGTGTTTCGGCCGTTACCAGCTTCACGCCATCTTCGGCGGGCAGAATAACCCAGGCGTGCCAGGCTCTAAGCCTGCGGCGGTCGATGGTCCACGCAAGGCGTTCGTTAGGAACAAACTCTGTAATTGTTGGCTCAAAGTTGATTCCCATCGTCTTGAACTCAAACGTCACCCCATCAGAAAGCAGCGTTTGTGTGCCGCCTTCAATCACGACCGGCTTTTGTGAGCCTTCGTAAAACTCGTGCCACTCGGTGGCTTCAATCAGAATCTGCCAGACGACCTCAGCCGGAGCGTTGATGTAGATGTCGTTATAGACATAAAAATTGGTGTTATCCGGATGAAAAGCCTCCGGCCAGATAACCACATTGGTTTCCGGGTCATATTTTTTGGTGTTGAGCTGAGCAAAAGCATCAGAAGCCATCACCAGAAATGACAGCAGAACAAGTAAGAGCGTGATTTTTTTCATATTTTTTTGATTTTGAGTTGTTGAAAAGACGGAAGACCGAGGACCGAGGACCGAAGACGGAGGACGGAGGACGGAGGACGGAAGACCGAAGACCGATGGTTCGAAACCAGCTACCAGCTTAAAAAAACTG
>JAIULZ010000252.1 GCA_022565805.1 Balneolales bacterium | reverse complement strand
CGGAATGGAAGAAAAAGCTATTCATTACGAATAATCCAACATAGAACATAAAAAATAATTCCGGTAACTGGGTAATATCGTAGGTGGCGGCAGACTCTTAACCATCACACTGGCATCACAAAATTCAAAGAAAAGCTGAGGAAGTGCGAACGGAACTCCCATCAATTGGAAACGCACGTATCGCAGTATCGCTTTTCAAGACAGAATTTGCACCCGAGTTCTAAATTTCCTAAAACTATATTTTTTTGCGAAAAGCATCAACCATTCAGCAATGTAAAATGATAAGAAATAGGCTGTAGAATGAAAACTGAAGTCTAAATGATCAGCATATCACTTGGTATTTACATTTAAAACCAGCTTCTACGCTTAATATTTAGCTATTTTTACAATTGTTGTACGGAATACTTCTACTTATTATAATAAAAAACATATGATTAAAAAAGTTTTGCAGCTTTACGAAAAAATAAGCATTTTAATTTATGTCAAACAATGTTAACTGCATATACATACTTAAAATAATGCTTATATGAAGAAGACTATCACTAGCCTGCTTGTTGTTAAGATCCTGTTCCTGTTTGCGGGGGGGGGGGTAGAAGCGCAATATTTCAATAATGACGATATATGTGCAATGGTTGCAGATGAGAGTGAGCTGATGAGTTTCAGCTATGCTGAAAAAAGATTTCCAGTTGAAGGCGACGTAAATGCACTCTTTATTTTTGTGCAGCATAAAAATGATGTTTTTGAAGCTTGTAAACAATTTGAGGGATTCGATAGTGAAAGCGGTCTGCCACTGATATCTGCGGATACAACTTATAGTATTTGCCAAAACAGGCCAATTCTTGAATCAACAAGCTGTATTCCTGGACATACCCTTAATAGACTGGCAGATGATAAATTCGGTCTTCAATCCTCAACAGATGACCCCTTAACCGAATGGCCGCACAATTTGCCAGCCGGTCCGGATAGCCTACATACCAAGCTACTTCCATGCTGGGCTACCGATATAATTGATCCGCCACTAAGCTCTCAAATTACAGAAGGTTCTATGACGGATTTGTACCGTAGAGTATCTAATGGAAAGTTGAACTTTAGAGGGCATGTGTGGCCTTATACATACATACCAGAATATAACTGGGATCATTACAGGGATTATACTGATCCCAATATATTTCCAAATGGTATGGTTAGACTTAGTCATGAAATTATATCCTACGTAAATCAGAATCCACACGGGCTTGATTTTACGGCAGACTATTGGGATAATTATACAAATGGACAAGGAGATACTGTAGGTGAGCCTGATGGTGTTTTTGATATGATAGTTTTAGTTTATAGATTTAGCAATTTGAAATCTATAACTAATATTGATGGTAGTGCGATTGCAAGCTTAGGAGTAAACTCAACAGTTGGTAATAGCTTTTCAAATGCTGGAGGACTACAGCTTGGAGATTTTGATGTTATAGACAATACACATAGTGGGTCCGGCGTAATTTCACAGGCACAAAGTAAGATTGCCGCACTCAGAATTACTGCGCATGAAATTGGCCACAGACATTTTGGTTTAAACCATACACAAAATGGAATTGGATCTAATACTCGGCCCGTAGATCATTTTAGCATAATGAATGGTGCTCCTCACTTATCTTTTAGTGCGCTTGACCGAATTCGACTTGGTTGGGCGAATGTTCATTACAAAAATATTAATGAGATAACACAAAGTAGTTATCTGACTTTTACTCTGCGGGATGCACATCAGCCTAATATTAACGGGGATTATGATGCATTATGGTTAATGCAGGGTGAGGTACCTGCTATTGGAGATGTAGTTGTTGAGCTTCGCTTAGGTAATGCTGTTATTGAGAGAAGCCCCGATGGAATACATGCGGATGGCGATATGAGTGATTATTTTCTTCCCAATCCAGGTCTTTATCTGTACAAGCCTAGTCCTTCTTTAGCAAGAACCAATTCGTATAGTCTCTTAAATGGAGGCCACAAACATCCAATTGGCTCATTTAATATTAGAAGAAAGTTTTTTGGAACTCCCGAAACAGATCATCAGGGTTTTGGTACAGATGATGCCTATACACCATTTACTCTTATAAATTATGATTTACCTGCTACGCACAGAACGGATATCGATTTAAAACTTGCCTTAACAGATTTTCAGGAAACCTACGATAGCTTTGCGGAGTTTAGGGTCTGGCCAAATTTTTTACATGCAAATACTACAAAAGAGCTGCCAAGTTATTATACATTTGAGGACAACTCTATTGGGGATACAAATAGCTGGAAGCTCGGTGGTAGTTTCCGTTTATTAGGATCAATTAATAGCGATGACTTTATTCTTGGTTCGGATAGTTACTGGGGTGGATTAGAAATTTTGTCTAATGAGGTTGAGTTAACTAATGGGTCTTTTTTAAATATAAACTCTGGCTACGGGCTTGCGATTTCCAGTACAAAATCATCCTCTACAAGGCCAATCTTAAGCAACTCGCTTATTGAAACAGGAGTACACATTTATGGTAGTCATACAGAAGCCAAATTAATAGGCAATGTAATTATTAATGACGGGCTCGGTTCGGTTTATGTATCTGGTGGGGCGCACGCATATATACATGACAATGATCTTATTAGCACATCTACGGGCTTCAGCTTTAATAACTACGCTAATGTTTCCGCTTCTGGCGCTACCGCATCATTTTCAAAGCCTTTTCCCACGTTTCAACAAGGCGAGAATCGTTTAAGTGGTGGGGATTATGGTTTATCTGCAAATGGTTCTTCTGCTACTATATATGCAGGTACTTCATCATTTTACAGATTTAACTCTTTTTGCGATGAGCAGATAACCCTGCGTGCAATTAACAATGGAACAGTTCTGGCATCAAATAACTACTGGTCTGATCCGTCTCCTCTAACCGAAGTAAGTAATGGTGGTACAGTAGTTATTACAAACAACCTAGGATCACCTATCGACTGTACAGGCATATTAAGTCTGGCAGCAACAGGAAATTATGATCTGTCTGAAACAGTCTTGAATGCTTCAGTAATGAGGCAGTACAAGCATAAAAGCCATGAATTGGATGAGCCGTTGAACAGGCTTTACGAAGCAATGGACTATAGGGCGGAAAATCGTTATTCGGAGGCGTTTAGCCTGATTAAAGAGATCATTAAGCTTGAAGAGCATCCCTATTTTGGTATAGCAGTGAAAGAGTTGCTGCTTTTAGCACCTTATATAGAAAAGGAAGAGGTGTTATCGATACTTAATAGCTATTATGAAGGTGGAGACCCCAGCTTTGCTAAAATGGTAACTACTAATTTAGCGCTATACCATGCCAGAAATTATAGTTATGATATTAGCCTATCCATTCATCAAGCTCTGGATAATTACGAGATGGAAAATTCTGAACGTTTTTCTACTCATTTACAACATTTTTATTTAGCTATAGATGCCCGTTATTTAGATATTGCTATGGCAACTATTTCCTCTATGGCCCCTTCTAACGAAATGGAAGAATGGGAAATGCATAGAGCAACGGAAATTCTTGCAGGGCAACAATTTGGAGATGGTAATCTTAATAAACACAGCAACAGACGTGGAATAAAACAGCCTAACTTAATCAAAACCAAAATAGTAGCCGTAAACTATCCGAACCCTTTTAATCCATCGACTACTATACAGTATACACTACAGGAATCGGCGATGATTTCACTTGAAGTATTTGATATTCTTGGTCGGAGGGTGGCACTACTGGTAAACAGCACACAGGAAGAGGGCACTCACCGGGCGGTGTTCGACGCCAGCAGAATGGCAACCGGTATGTATCTTTACCGGTTATCGGCAAACGGAAAGCCAGCTCTTACAAACACCATGTTACTAATTAAATAGGAACCATCATGAAACCAATCATACTATTACTAACTGCCCTGCTTTTTTGCCCGATGCTTGCTCATGCGCAGACGCAGGAAGAGATCGATGAAGCCCTTCGTTTTTATCCATTGGAGGTG
>JAIULZ010000251.1 GCA_022565805.1 Balneolales bacterium | reverse complement strand
CGTACCAGCTTGATCAAACCCTCCACAGCGCCGCGCTTCAGCCGGCGTGGGCGAGGAGGTGCTAATTTGGGCATAACTAAGAATATTTTCTTGCAGAATATTTTTTTTGACTTTCTGGTTAACAGTGTTAACTTAGGTTATGGAATAGGAAAAGGGCTTTCATGAAGCTTTTTTAGGCTTTTTGCCCGATTAGGCGATATTTATGGCTTTTTATCAGCTTATTTATCGTTTTTTTCTTGGAAAACATGTCCTTATGCGGAACTTTTCTCTGGTATTGCTTATGTAAAAACCGGACATCACTTAATTTTCTAACTGATAAAGTATATGATTTATATGAAACCCGTTTTCAGGAAAGCTGCCGTGCTGGGTGCCGGAGTGATGGGATCCCAGATTGCCGCTCATTTGGCTAATGCCGGCCTTGATGTGGTTTTGCTTGACCGGGACGCGGATGGGGGAAATCCTGCTGCTATTGCAGAAGCTGCTTTTCGTAAAATGCTGAAAATGAAACCTTCGCCGGTTATGCATAAAAATGTGGCCGGACGCATCAAAACGGGCTCTTTCGGCAAGGATATGGAGCTTATTAAAGACGCCGACTGGATTATTGAAGTAGTTGTTGAGCAGCTGGAGGCTAAACAAAATTTGCTTCAGCAGGTGATTAAGCACGCATCACCCAGCGCCGTAATTTCTACAAATACGAGCGGACTTCCCGTTAAGGTTATTGCTTCTACGCTTCCCGCTGATGTGCGTAAGCGGTTTTTAGGAACTCACTTTTTTAACCCGCCGCGCTATCTCAAGCTGCTCGAAATTATTCCTACAGCTGAGACTGATGAAAATGTTGTTCAGAAGGTGCGTGATTTCGGACGCATTTATTTGGGTAAGGGGGTTGTTACCGCTAAGGATACGCCTAACTTTATCGCAAATCGTATTGGCACGTATTCTATGATGCTGGCACTGCGCATGCTGGATAAGGGTTTTACGATTCCGGAAATAGATTTGCTCACGGGACCCATCACAGGAAAACCAAAATCGGCAACTTTCAGAACGGCTGATGTGGTTGGGCTCGATACGCTGGCCTATGTTTCAAAAAACTTGCATAAAGCCATACCGCACGACCCATACAGAGATGTTTTCAGTCTGCCGGATGTGCTTCAGAAGCTTGTTGAGAGCGGCAGGCTGGGCGCGAAGTCAGGCGCCGGTTTTTACAAGAAAGAAGGCAAGGCAATCTTGTCTATTAATCCGGTTTCTATGGAGTATGAAACGCAGCCGGATGCTCAGCTGGGAGACGACATCCGCAAAATTTCTAAACTTCCAAGTCTGCAGGACCGCTGGGCTGCTCTATATAATAGTGATGGCAGAGCTGGAGATTTTATCCGCGAGCATAGCTGCCGTTTAACGGCTTACGCCCTGCATTGCGTGCCCGAAATTTCTGATTACCCCGCTGATGTGGATAAAGCTGTTTGCCTTGGTTTTGGCTGGCAGGCGGGTCCGTTCAGGTTTCTCGACTATACCGGCTTCGATGCTTTTCGCAAGCAGTGCGAAAAAATTGATCAACCACTGCCGGATTGGTTTCATGAGATGGCGGAAAAGGGCGAGAAATCTTTTTACAAAAAAGCTGACGGTAGTCAGGATGAGGAGACCTGCTATTCTCCGGTTACCGGCTATG
Organism: Balneolales bacterium; assembly: GCA_022565805.1. Lineage (GTDB taxonomy): Bacteria > Bacteroidota > Rhodothermia > Balneolales > Cyclonatronaceae > Cyclonatronum. The sequence goes on along the minus strand of JAIULZ010000251.1, from coordinate 2,350 downwards.
TGAGTAAGCAGAAGTTTGCTGATGAAATTACGGTCTCATCTTTCAGTAAACCGGATAAAGCGAATGAGGTTTGGAGTAATGAGGAAGCCGGTTTACTTGATACCGGTGATGGAATTCTGCTCTATGAATTTCGTTCTAAAGCCAATACCCTCGGTTTTAACGTTGTAAACGGGTTAATGGAAGCCTTGGAAATTCTGGATAAAAAGGATTTCAGAGGTATGATATTGGCCAATGATGGAGCCAATTTTTCGGTTGGCGCGAACTTAGGTGAACTCGCAACCGTGCTTCAGGAAGGAAATTTCAAGCTGATTGAGAAAGCCGTTCATAATTTCCAAAAGGTAGCGCTGGCTATCCGATACTCTTCTAAACCGGTTGTGCCTGCCCTCAGGGGCAAGGTGCTGGGCGGGGGAGTGGAGCTGAGTATTGGCGCGCCTTCTGTAGTAGCCGCGGCCGAGAGTTATATCGGGCTTGTGGAGCTTGGAGCCGGACTCATTCCTGCCGGATCGGGCACTATGACCTTAGCCGCCCGCGCAGCAGATTCAGCTACGAGTCATCAGGTTTCGCTTGTGCAGCCTTTTATTCAAAAAGCGTTTGAAACGGTTGCTATGGCTAAAGTTGCCACGAGTGCTCATGAGGCCGTAGAGCTTGGCTATTTTACCGAAGGAATGCTTCGCGTATCGATGAATGAAGACCGCCGGATGTATATTGCACGTGAGGAAGTTTTGCGATTGAGTAATGCCGGATATTTCCCACCGGCTGTTAGGAAAGAACTTTTTGTGCTTGGAAAACCGGGTTACGCGGTTCTTGAGAATATCGCCTGGCAAATGAAAGAAGCCGGCTGGATTTCGGCCTATGATGCCCATCTCGCTTCGAGACTTGCGCATGTACTTTGTGCCGGAAGCCTGAGTGGCGCCGGATATGTTCACGAAAATTATCTAATTGATTTAGAGCGTGAAGTTTTTCTTTCACTTCTTGGCGAGGAAAAAACACAGGCACGCATCAAAAGTATTTTGACCACTAATAAACCGCTCAGAAATTGAGTTTCACGGGTTTTACAGCTCATCAACCGAATCTGTTAAAATAAGGATCAAACTATGTTTATTGTATCATCTGTGAGAACAGCCGTTGGCAAAGCCAAAAAAGGCAGTTTACGAAACACAAGACCCGAAGCTTTGGGCGCAGCCGCGGTAAAAGCCGCTGTTGAGCGTGTTTCTGGACTTAATCCGGCCGATATAGACGATGTGCTTATTGGCTGTGCCATGCCGGAAGGCGAGCAGGGGCTTAATATGGCGCGCGTTATTTCCCTTCGCGCCGGATTGCCGGATAGCGTGCCCGCTGTAACTATAAATCGATTTTGTTCTAGCGGACTCCAAACTATTGCCATGGGCGCTCAGGCTATTAAAACGGGAATGGCGGAAATTGTAGTTGCAGGAGGAGCCGAGTCTATGAGCATGGTTCCTATGGCTGGATTTCATTATTCCCCCGATCCGGGAATGGCCTCAGATCGTCCGGAAGTGTATATTGGGATGGGTATCACAGCAGAAAATGTGGCTAAAAAGTATAAAGTAAGCCGGGAAGATCAGGATGAGTTCGCCTATAACTCACATCGGAAAGCGGTAGACGCGATAAAATCGGGCTGTTTTAAAGATGAAATTATACCGATAGATGTTGAAATAAATAGCGCTGTGCTTGAATATGCCGGTAACAGGTCTGATAACGGTGTTACGAGCTATTCTTTTGTTTTCGATCAGGATGAGGGGCCGCGTGAAGATACGAGTGCCGATGCCCTTGGAAAACTGCGGCCTGCCTTTTCCCCAACCGGAACGGTAACCGCCGGGAACGCGAGTCAGATGTCAGATGGCGGAGCAGCCTGTTTGCTTATGAGCGAAAAAAAGCTGAATGAACTAAACGTGAAGCCAATGGCAAAGCTGATTGGTTTTGCCGCGGCCGGAGTTGCCCCCGAGCTTATGGGGATTGGTCCCGTTGAGGCTATTCCTAAAGTGCTGAAGCAAACCGGGCTCAAACTGTCTGATATTGGTCTTATTGAGCTGAATGAAGCTTTTGCTTCGCAGGCGCTTGCCGTAATCCGTGAGCTCAATATAGACCCGGAAATCGTGAATGTAAACGGAGGTGCCATTGCGCTTGGTCACCCGCTTGGATGCACCGGAGCAAAGCTTTCGGTAAGCCTGATTTACGAAATGAAGCGCAGAAACGTTAAGTATGGTATGTGCACGATGTGCATTGGCGGCGGTATGGGTGCTGCCGGGATTTTTGAACTTCTTTGATTTTTGTGAATTGTGAATTGTGAATTGTGAATTGTGAATTGTGAATTGTGAATTGTGAATTGTGA
>JAIULZ010000250.1 GCA_022565805.1 Balneolales bacterium | reverse complement strand
CTCTTTTGCTCCGGCGTCGAATACGAACAAAATAGAAGGTTTTTCAAAGCCTTCTTGGTAATCAAATTGTACTTTGCAAACCTGTAAACGGTCTGTAATTAGATCATTTTTATATCACCATTATGTCTGAATTTATTTCACCCTGACCACAATCCGGAAATGCCGGTAAACAGTAAAAATCGTTTCACTGAATTAAAGTCCCGCTCAAAGGCGGCGAATACAGATATTGTCTACAGTTTTTTTGTTTCGTTTTTTAAGACTGAAACCTTTTTAATGAAAGAAAAGTAATCATTAAGAACAAGAGTAAAAACCTAAAAAGCCATAAAAATGTGCGTAAGCGGTTAGACTTTACCAGCCGATCTACAGCCGCAAGATCTTTCATGCCGGTTTGCTGTACACCACCATGCGCCGGTATTACCCGAATAGCAGTATCTGCCCAAATGGCGCAAACCAGCAGTGCCGAAACTGCAGATGAAAAAATCAGGTATGTGGAACCTAATTGCCAGGCAAAATAGAGCATGGCAAAGGCAGATACGAGCTCTGTAAGCATTGGGAATCCAACAATATAGCCTGTTCTTCTGGAGTGAAAGCTGTGGAATTTACCGCCGGTTTCCGGGTTGGCAAAACGAAAACCGGGATAGTGAACCCATTCTACAAATACCACAAGACCGGTCATAAAAGCGCAGGCTGCAAAAGAAGTTAGCGCTGTAAGGAGAAACAGAGTTTCCATTAAGGAAATAGAGATTAATGATTAGACTTTTCGTATTTTACCAAGCTAAACCAAAATCACAGAAAGCGTTGCAATTCGATTTGCGCTGGTCTGTTTGGACGGCTAAAACACCATTCGACCTCAGCTTTCATAGATTTACTACGTGCAGATAGCGCAGATTTTCGGATGTTTCGCCTAATGGTGAAGCAGATGTGGCAACTTAGTTTCATTTAAAACCGTTTTTATATAAGTGTAATTGGTTTTTCAGGAAAATATATCACGAAAAGATCGGTTATATGAATTTTATAGCTGAACTCATTTTCATTATCCCCAATTTCACATTTTTGTTGCACCCTGCCGGCTATACTGCGATTTAAAATTGCTTACATATTTATAATCATTTCAACATGCTATTAAGACGTACGCACACCTGCGGCGAATTGCGGGAAAAAGATGTAGACACACAGGTAACTCTAAACGGGTGGGTAAACATTCGCCGCGACCTCGGGGGCGTTATTTTTATTGATCTGCGCGATCGCTACGGTCTCACTCAGGTTGTGTTTTCTCCTCAGGATAACGAAAAGGCACATGCCGAGGCCGATGAACTTCGTAATGAATATGTGGTTGGCATTCGTGGTACGGTTAGAAAACGCGATCCCGAAAACATTAATCCCAAAATGGATACCGGCGAAATTGAGGTGCGCGTAGATGAACTCTATATCTATTCCCGTGCTAAAACACCGCCTTTTGAAATTAAAGACGATATTCAAACGAATGAAGAAGTACGCCTGAAGCACCGCTATCTGGACTTGCGCAGAGGACCGCTGCAGAGAAACCTGATGCTTCGCTCTCATGTGTACCGCGCCGTGCGTAACTATTTTTATGATCATGATTTCGCCGAGGTGGAAACTCCGGTTCTTATGCGCTCTACTCCGGAAGGCGCAAGAGATTATCTCGTACCCAGCCGCGTAAATCCGGGCCGCTTTTATGCACTGCCGCAGAGCCCGCAAATTTATAAGCAAACGCTTATGATTTCGGGCATGGACCGCTATTTCCAGATCGTAAAATGTTTCCGGGATGAAGACCTGCGCGCCGATCGTCAGCCGGAGTTTACGCAAATAGACGTTGAAATGTCTTTTGTAGACGAAGAAAGCATTTATGAAATGGCCGAAGGTATGATGAAGCGCATCCTGGAAGAAACCACAGGCAAAGCCGTTAGCGTACCTTTCCCGCGAATGAGCTATCAGCAGGCGATTGAAACCTATGGGAGCGACAAGCCCGATACCCGCTTCGATCTGCGGTTTGTGGATTTTTCGGATATTGTTAAGGATTCTGAGTTCCGGGTTTTTTCTAAAACGGTTGCCGATGGCGGCAAGGTAGTAGGCTTTGTGGCGCCCGGTTTCGGAACGCTTGGGCGCGGAATTATGGATCGCCTCACCAAAAAAGTACAGCAGGAAATTGGCGCCGGCGGCCTCATTTATATGAAAAATAATGAGGATGAGCTGTATAGCTCGGTTTCTAAATTCGTGAAAGAAGAAACAAGCCGCGCAATGGTAGACGCATCAGGAGCACAAACGGGCGATCTGATTCTCATTTTGGCCGGCAAATCGCCGCATGTTCTGCATCAGCTGGGCGATTTGAGGCTTATGTTTGCAAAAGAATACGAGCTGATAGATGAGTCGCGAAATGATTTTCTTTGGGTTACCGATTTTCCGCTGCTCGAATTTAATGAAGACGACGGCCGCTATTACGCCATGCACCATCCGTTTACCTCGCCGCATCCCGAAGATACCGGCTTAATGGATTCGGAGCCCGGTAAAGTTCGCGCTCGGGCCTACGACCTGGTAATGAACGGTAGCGAAATCGGCGGTGGTTCTATTCGTATCCACGATATGGAAACTCAGAAAAGAATGTTTGGTCTGCTGGGGATTGAGGAAGATGAAGCGCGCGAGAAGTTTGGTTTTCTGCTCGATGCCTTCGGCTATGGCGCACCACCACACGGCGGTATCGCATTCGGGCTCGATCGTATTGTGATGCTTCTGGCGGGCGCAAAAAGCCTGCGCGACGTTATTGCGTTTCCAAAAAATCAGCGGGCGCAAAGCACCATGGATAATTGCCCCGATGAAGTTGAGAAATCTCAGCTCGACGAGCTGTATATACAGCTTAAACCGGTTATTAAAAAATAGACATTAGCAAAAGGCAGTTTTATAAGTTCTATCTTGAAACGGCCTGTCGCGCATCAAACTAAAAAGCCGGAATTAATCCCGGGGCAATTTATGCCCTTGGGTTTATCCGGCTTTTCTTTTTAATCAAACAGCGTAAATCTACCAATGAAATTAGCAGGAATAGACGGCTGCCGTGCCGGCTGGCTGGCCATATCCACAGGCGACACATTTACCTATCGCTTAATAAAAAGCGGGGCAGAGCTACAAACTTTTTTCGAATTTGCAGAGCGTATTTTTATTGATGTGCCTATTGGCTTGTCGGAAACAGAGCCTGTACGCAGCTGCGATATGCTGCTTCGAAGAGTGCTTGGCAGTGCGTATTCGTCATCCGTTTTTTCGCCCCCCATCCGCGCCGCATTCCTCACCACAGACTACAAAGCCGCCTGCGATATGCAACAGGCCAAAACCGGAAAAAGATTTTCGAAGCAGGCATGGAACATCATGCCCAAAATTCGTCAGGTCGATGAAATATTGCAGGGTGATAAGTCCCTTGCCCGAAAAGTACACGAAAGCCATCCCGAACTCCTGTTCAAAAAGCTAAACCGGGGAGGAGATGCCATACCCAAGAAGAAAACTCCCGAAGGCATCGAATATCGACTCGGACTCATGGATAACGCCTACGGAAAAGGGAAGGATGCCGTAACCACAATATTCAAGGAAATTCGGGCAGCCTACCTCAAAAAAGAGGTAAAAGACGACGATATCTGTGATGCGCTTATCCTGGCCTTCACAGCCACCCAAACCCAATTCCGACCCATAAGAACACTACCCCTTCCGGCCGAAACCGACGCCACCGGACTGCCAATGGCAATTCATTTCGTATAAATATAATATCCGGCGAAATAGGGCCACGCTCAAGGTATTCAGGGAATTCTGCGAATCATTCTTTCAGTGATGGGTTTCTTGGTACTTAAAAAGTATTGAGCGTTAGCTTATTACGTAAAGCTAACACTGAGTTTAACAGAGTAACACTGTTAAACTCAGCTATTTGAAAACCCAATTGTTAACTGTTAACTGTTAGCTATTAGCTGTTAATTCCTGATACCTGATACCTGATACCTGAATCCCCCTCATTCTCCGGCTTCTTCAATA
>JAIULZ010000249.1 GCA_022565805.1 Balneolales bacterium | reverse complement strand
GATACCTGATACCTGATACCTGATACCTGATACCTGATACCTGATACCTGATACCCCAAAAACTCAAAAAAGGGAAACCCGATGTGTTCATCAGATTTCCCTTTTTTTGATTTTCAACAATCGGCTGTTAAGAAGTTAACATATACCGATTTTGCTAATTGCTATATAACGAGCTTACTTCACAAGCATCATTTTGTTGGTAGCTGTAAAGTTGCCGGCGTTCAGACGGTACAGGTAGATACCGCTTGATAGGCTGGCTGCGTCGAAGGTTACAACGTGTGAGCCTTGGCTCATGGTGTTGTTAACCAAAGTAGCAACGCGCTGACCCTGCATGTTAAATACTTCTAAAGTAACGTTAGAAGTTTCTGGCAGAGTGAAAGAAATATTTGTTGTTGGGTTGAATGGGTTCGGGTAGTTTTGGCTAAGCTCGAAACCTTCAACTGTTTCGCCGGTACCAGTGCTTGTAGAAGGAATCAGGTTAAAAGTAACCGAAAACACATCTTCAGCCTGAAGGCTATTGTCGCCGGCAGCAGCGAATACGGTCCATTCAACGGTTACAGAAGAACCCGGCTCAACACCAAGGCCAGTTACTACATCGTAAATAATACCTGTTGTAAGTGTAAGCGTAGTAGCTGTTCCGTCACTGTCTGATGCCAGAGAAAGAAGTGGCTCATCGAAACCAGCACCTGGAAGGTTAGCAACCCATGTGTAGGTTTGTGCGTTTGCAGAAGCTTCCCATGAAATCTCAACAGGAGTTTCGTCGTTTTCAGGGGTGTCAAGAACGAATCCGTCTGGAGGAGAAAGAAGACCGAAATCGCCAAGCTCAGCCGACGCGCCTGCAATTCCTTCGATGGTGAATGTTAATCCAGATGGGTTCCAGTCAACACCAAGTGCAGAGAATGCAGTCCAGTTAGTTGCGCCGGCACCAAAATTGTTGTCAGGATCAATTAGGAGTGGCTCGCCGAAGTTTTGCTCGCCCTGTGCCCAGTTCCATCTGTTAGAACCGTCAAGGTCAATCATGTCATGGATGGGAGCGGCGATAAGCCAGTAGCGACCTGCTTCAAGAAACAAGCCTTCACCAGACAAATCTGCGGTGAAAGTAAAGATGTTTGCTTCTTGTGTAACTGATAGTCTGCTATCATCAGTATCGGCAGAGAATACATATAACCAAGAATCTTCTTCGTATGGGTTACCGCTTGGTGCACCGGCAGAGTTTGTGTATATGTATATTTCGTAGCCAAGCAGAACTCCATCTAGTAAGGTCTGGTTATTTTGAAAGCCTACTGTAGAGATGCTTGTGATCTGAGCAGTCTCATTTAGTTCAAAGTCATCAGCACTAAACACGGCGGTGTCCAAGCCATCGAAAAAGCCAGTTACAATACCACCAGTTTCTGCTCTCTCCTGTTGCCAGAGAACTTCTGAATTGTTAAGCCCGGTCGCTGGAGTTACTACAGATGTAGCTCCGGGGAAAGAATTTGTTGCTTCTATATTATTAACCTGAGCAAATGCGGTGGATGCACCGAACATTAACACACAGGCAGCAAGAGTAGCCTTGCCAAAATTGTAAAAGTGTTTCATTGGGAAAGAAGTTAGTTATTTTAAGTTATAGCGTTGCTATCGGGTGAAGCTAGTTAAGAATATATGCTTTTAAAACTGAGAAAATCAAAACATGATTTAGTTAATATTAATTCATGTTAAATTAAATGCAAGCTTCTTTTTATTTTGCAATTTATCTAAGTAATTATAATTACTGAAAAAATATGGAATGTATGTATGGTGTCTTAAAGCAGGATTTAATTATAAATTACATTATGGCGCCAATTGTATAAATCTTGCCACAATATTTAAAAATTGAAGTTAAAACAATGATACTTCATTTAGGATGTTTTCAATCCAGTTTGTTTTGCACATTCGGACTTTCAGAAGAGCTGGAAATGATAAGGGACCGTCTATTTTTGTTTGCCAACTCCTAATTTCCTGTTTTATAAGTTATTTATACCGTTCGTACGCTAAATGGTCCCAAAAAAGAAAAAGTGTATACCCGTCATTATTCCGAGAAGTAACAACGCAGCGGACCCGGCTTTGGCAAAAGAGCGCGAAAGTGTTTCGTTATGACTTGCGGCACCCTTGGTTTCCGCCCCAATAAGATCAGCGGATTCAAAAGAGCGCCAGCCCGGTCCACCAGGTTTCACCAGAGCTACAAATGATTTTAGCGTAGCGGTATCTGTAGGTTTGGTGAGGAAAGTGGCCGAAACCCAGACAATGGTAGAAAATGCGGTTGTGAAAAATAAGGTATTGGCAAGCCCATCAATGCCAATAAGCGACGCAAGTATTACGCCTATGGCGGCTCCGCTCATAGCGGCGATTTCGCTCCAGGCGTTAATCCTCCACCAAAACCAGCGAAGCAGATAAACCGGACCCGTACCGGCACCCAAAGCCAAAATGGCCTCCCAGCCATCCTTTACGTTATCAAAAAACCAGGACACCATAATTGCAAAGCCCATAATTACGATTGTGGCAACTCTGGAAACCCAAACGTAATGCCTGCCTGCGGCATCCGAATCGGGAAAAGATTCTTCTGTTCTCAAAAACCGTTTGTAGACATCATTCACCACGTAGGATGCGCCCCAGTTGAGGTGGGTCGAAACCGTTGAAATAAATGCAGAGAGAAATGCAACAACAAGCAGGCCAAAGAGTCCGGGTGGCAGTAGTTCCATCATAAGCATGGGATAGCCCAGTTCTTTGTCTTCCAGATGCGGGAACGCAACGAGACTGACGAGTGCTACCAGAATCCACGGCCACGGTCTTAGTGCAAAGTGCATGAAATAGAAGAAAAGAGTGCCACCAACGGCATGGTTTTCGTTTTTAGCTGAAAACATTCGCTGCGCCACATAGCCACCACCGCCCGGCTCCATTCCCGGGTACCAGCTCGCCCACCACATCATTCCGATCCAGATAAGGAAGGTGCTGAGCATAATTTCCGGATTATTTATCGGGATAAAATCCAGATAGTGGTGACCTTCACCAAACTGAAGATTAAGCTCTGCCTGAAGGCCATCGAGACCGCCCACATGATTTACTGCAAGAATCGCAAGTAAAATGGAGCCGCCCATCGCGATGATAAACTGAAAGACATCGGTAACTACAACGCCCCAAAGCCCCGACATCATAATATAGAGTCCCGTAATGGAGTAGAGAATAATGATGAGCGTCCATTCGTCGAGGGGCGTGATTACAGACAAAATCTTGGCCATGCCCACCGTAACCCAACCCAAAATTATACAGTTAATCGGAAAGGCCAGATATAGCGCGCGAAACCCTCTTAGCCAGGCCGCTGAAGTTCCGGAATACCGTTTTTCAATAAATTCTACATCCGTGATTACATCGGCTCTTTTCCAAAGCTTGGCATATACAAAAACGGTGAGCATGCCCGAAAACAGAAAATTCCACCAGATCCAGTTTCCGGCAACGCCTTCTGCCGCAATAATTCCGGTAACAGCTAAAGGCGTATCTGCCGCAAAGGTAGTTGCCACCATTGAGGTGCCCACAAGCCACCACGGAAGGTTTTTACCCCCGGTAAAATAGTCGGATAGGTTCCGGTTGCCCCTACGCTGCGCCGCCCAGCCAATAGCCAGCATTAGTAGCGCATAAATGGCAATAACTATGTAATCGTATGGATGAAAAAGCAATTTTAGGGGGGAGTAAGTGTTGAGTGTTGAGTGTTGAATTTTGAGTGGGAGGTTGCAGGTGCTTTTGGACCGAAGACTGGATGTCAGAGGTTAGGAAATTAACAATTAGTAATTAACAATTAGCAATTAACAATTAACAATGTGGATTTTGGCTTAGTACGTCATCAAATAGCCAGGAAAAAACTGTGCAACTCCGTGTCATACTCCGTGTAACACTGTGCCACCTATACATAATGTGCCAACGCCCAAAACCCATAAACTGCCAAGAACCCATCACCCAAAGAAAAATCCTCGGAAATTCCCTGAATAAATACGGATGTATTAGTTGAGCTCTAGAAGTTTAACCGCGAAGGGCGCAAAGGACGTCGCGAAGGC
>JAIULZ010000248.1 GCA_022565805.1 Balneolales bacterium | reverse complement strand
CGCGCAAATTCGCTGGACAAAAAAATCTTAAAACTCAAGCTAATTCAGGGATCGACAAAAATTCAACACTCAACACTCAACACTCAACACTCAACACTAAAAATCTCCCCCCGTTTTATTTTTCCCGCAGGTTTTTAAGACTTTTAACCAGCTCTTCAGGATGATCCGGGTGGTAGTCGATTTGACTGGTTTTGTTGTTCAAGCCAAGGTGTGCCAGACGATTTTCAGTCGATTTATGCATTGGAATAAACAGCAGTTGCTCGTAATTAGCATCTGGGAAAGCAATTAGAAACTGCGTTAAGGTACCTGGTTCGTGCAACAGGACTGCACTGCCTTGTTCAGATCCGTAAAAACGTTTTCTTATTCCGGCAAGCTCTTCCTTTTCAAAGGGTGAGGTATCCATCATCCGTAAATAGCGCGATTCGTATTTTAGCTCGGCCAGAAATTCCGGAATTTCTTCGTTTTCCGGATCGAGACAGGGCGTAAGCACAGGACCGGTTCGGTTGAGGCGAAGGAAAAATTCTACCATGTCGATACTTCGGTTGCCGGGCGACTGCAGTACCGGATAGCCCCTGTCGTTCAGTTTTTGAAAGCTCCGCACGTCTTGTGTAAAAATGACCACCTTATTTTTAAGTATGGCCTCATTTTCATCATCAATCAGATTTAAAAATAAATCGGTATTTGCCGGGGAGCTCAAAACCACATTTTCGATCTTATTTTCCAGCAAGGCCTGGCTCAGATCGGCGGCTTTGCACAGTAATTTATGCCGCATTACGGGTATTTTAACCGGTATAAATCCGGCCTTATAGACGGCTTCTTCAAGCGGCTTTACGTAGCTGAGGTTGCCTGTAAGAATAATTTCCTTAAATGAATACATTTCCCATATTAAAAGTCCCGGCTGCCCATGCGGCCATAAAAAAAGAATGGTTTTACCTGCAAAATATCGGATTAAACCACGGTTTAACTATTTCGGTGAAGATAAGAAACCGACTGCCTATAAAGAAATTTCCAGGCTGGAACAGCTCATTTCAGGTAAACAGATGAACAAAAAAGTATCTTTGGGGTTTAAGCAAAGATACCATAAGCCGGTATACGACTGTATGCAGCTAAGTAAAACACCGTAAACATAAAAGGTGCGGGAACCGTATCTTTACAAAATATCGGCAGACCTGCTATATTGATGGCAACCCATTTAACACTACCCGCTCAGCGCGGACCGTACTATCCATATATCCGTATAATGCAATTATTTTCTTTCCCGAAACCCGTCATACAAATCATCTCTGCAGCAAAAGCTCTTATTTTAACTGCTGCATTTATTGCGGGCTTCACGCAGCTTCTTCTCTTTACTTTTCCGGCAGAATTATCTGCACAGGACAGAAACCGGCAGATTGGTACTTTTGAGGCAACAACATCTTATAATACCATCAATAATATTGTACAGGATCGAGACGGAACCTTTTGGGTTGGTACAGACGGCGGATTATTCAGCTGGAAACCGGGTGGAAATATAGACACCTTTACAACTCTCGACGGTATGTATCGCCTTGCAACATCTGCGCTGGCTTACGATGCTGACTCGCACACGCTTTGGCTGGGCTTTAACGACGGTACCATACAGTCGCTGGATCTTACGCGATACCGCTGGCAGATATACAACGATATTAGCAGAAACGATAATTTCAGCAATAAACGCATAAATCAGCTCGAAGTACGGGAAGGCGAGCTGTATGCAGGCACTCAGTTTGGTATCGTCGTATTTGATCTGCAGCGCGGCCTTGTAAACGATAGTTATATCAATCTTGGGCGATTTTCCAGAGGAACGGCAGTAACCTCCTTCACTTTCGATGATGAGCGCATTTACGCCGGAACCCCAAGCGGGTTGGCAAGCGCACGCTTAGACAGCCCGAACCTGGCCGCCCCGGCCAGCTGGGACAATTCTGATGGGGAGGGAAATTTCGGCACTTTTTTACTTGGTATCCAAAGCATAGTGTATTTTAACGGGCAACTGCACACTTCTACCAATAACGGTGTTTTTCGATACAACAGTGGTTCGCAAAACTGGACAAGCGCTCCTGGTTTTTCCGGCACATCCCGAAAACTAAGATTAAGCACCTCCGGCAATGCGCTAGCTTCTTTGGGCAATGAGCAGCTTACAATCGTTTACAGCAATGGAACGAGCGTACAGGAAAGCAGCCCCTTGGGACCACTACAGACCTTATTTCTCGAAAGTATTGGCAATACCGGAAATCAGCTGAGGCTTATAATCGGTTCGCGGGAAAACAGTCTGGGCGTTAAAGAGATACCCGGGGGTAATTTTGAACAAATAAACCCGAGGGGCCCCGACCTCAACTTTTTTAACAGGATACGGGTTAGCGGAGATCAAATTATTTCTGCATCCACCTCTGCACCCGATCAACGCGGAATTAACATCACCAATGCAGGCTACTATATTTTCAGGGACGGCAACTGGATCAACTTTAACCGAAATACCAATGCCACTTTAAACAGCGCCCGGTTTAACAGCGTATACCGCGCGCTCATAACCGACGATGCGTATATATTCGGCTCCTTTGGCCGCGGGATTGCCTTGCATGACCCTGCCACAGACGAAATAACGGTATATAATGCGCAAAACAGCCCGCTACCAGAATTTGCGCCGGGCGATAACTTCGTAGTAGTTGGCGGAATAGACACCGACTCCCGAGGGCGGCTTTGGGTAAGTATGATACGAGGCGTAGGAGGAAACCGCCTTTTTGAATTCAATCTGGAAGAACGCAGCTGGGAGCGCATCTTAGGAGTTCCTTCATACGCAGGCAGCGACCGCTATCTGGATCTCTACATAGACCGAAACGACCAGTTCTGGATTCCGCTACAGGGTCCTTCGGCCAGCGGCGTTGGTTTATTAGTAAACCGGGTAAATGAAGACGGCACCCAGGAAGGCGTACGGCTCACCTCCAATCCAAACCAGGGCAATCTGCCGGGAGAACTTGTAAACGCCATTGTAGAAGACAAGCGCGGCGAAATATGGATTGGCACTTCGAGAGGCGTAGCCCGATTCCTTTTTCCCGACCGCGTAATTGATGGAGGCCCCCGTGACCGCGAAGCGGCCTTCCTGCGCAACGCCGATCCCGAAGCTGAAACACCATTTCTGCTACGCGACATCAACGCCGTATCCATAGCCGTAAACGCCGCCAATCAAAAATGGATAGCCTCCCAAAACGACGGCTTATGGCTCGTAGATGAAGACGGCCGGAACATTCTCAAGCACTTTACCCGAGATAACAGCCCGCTTTTTTCCAACACCATAGACTGGGTATCGGTAGATGAAGCAACCGGCCTCGTATACATAGCAACCGACCAGGGAATGCTCACCTATATGGATGTGCCACTACAATCCGAATCCCGGATGAGTGACCTCTTCGTATATCCCAACCCGTACCGCTACGACGTCCATACCGGAAACGTAATCATAGAAGGCCTCTCAGACGACACTTTGCTCTCCGTAATTACCGTAGACGGCCGCATGATAAACCGGCTAAACGCCAGAAGCGGACGCGCAGAATGGAACGCCCGCGACTTCAACGGAAACAAAGTAGCCTCCGGCATATACCTCATCATTGCCAACGACAACAACGGAAACGAACGCGGCATAGGGAAAATCGCCATCATCCGATAGGTTTGATTTGATTTGATTTAATTTATGCGGTAGTAGTAGCCGGGGTTAGCGCCGGCTGAAGCACGGCGCTATGGAATTTTTCATTTGGGCGGTGATGACATCCCAACTCGAATCGGAGAGCCTGTCCAATTGAGCAATTACTGGGTCTACGGGGTAGATTGAAACGCGTCAGCCCGCCACCAAGCTGAAGCATGGTGGCGGAAGAAATTTTATTCCCCTAAGTCGCTCCGAGGTTAGCGCCGGCTGAAGCGCGGCGCTATGGAAGTTTTCATTTGGGCGGTGATGACATCCCAACTCGAATCGGAGAGCCTGTCCAATTGAGCAATTACTGGGTCTACGGGGTAGATTGAAACGCGTCAGCCCGCCACCAAGCTGAAGCATGGTGGCGGAAGAAATTTTATTCCATTTCTTTCCGGAATCATGCTTCAGCTTGATTCCGGGTTTGGAATCTCATAATCAACCT
>JAIULZ010000247.1 GCA_022565805.1 Balneolales bacterium | reverse complement strand
CCTTCGGGTTATGAGCCCGACGAGCTACCAGCTGCTCCACCCCGCGGAGTAGATTCATAATATAAGGCAACTACGATACTCATGTCAAGTTTTTTATTTCTTTTTTTGAATTTCTACCCATACTACATGACAAATACATTTTGGGGGGTAGTTATATCTATATTTTTGTCTCAGCAGATTTAATATCTCTTTTTTTTAAAATATTATTTGCTTGAAGACTACCGCTTTATGCGGTGCGAAATAGCTACCCCTCCGTTAAATTACGATCAACAATTCACCAAGAGATTTTAATAGTCCCAATACAACACGTGGCTCTGCATGGGGCTACGTGTTTTTTTTGGTATTAAGGCTTTGATGGAAGAGGTCTTTAGTAAACCTTCCATTTTATTTGTGCAGACATTAAATAAGGCTGGTAAAAAAATATCAGGATTCTTCACATCCGGTTTTATAAGACTCTCTATTATTTTAATACCGGGGGCGAAATTATCACTTCGCTATGCAGGAGTATATCTATCATATGGAATGTCTCCTAAAGCAGACCTTATAAATATATTTTGATCAGTAACACAAGCTTAATAAAAGCGATTTTTGAATAGCCAAAGTTCAATTACTGAAGTATGATGTAAATTCGGGGATTTTTTTTACCTTAAGCAATTCACGGGTATTTTTAAAAAACCAACTTTGGCCAAAATTTTTGGGATTTATTTTTTTGTTCACTTAGGTTCATAAAGAACACAAATATTTCCTTCCTTCGGGTATTTATCTTAACATTATTAGAAATGCTTTAAGGAAATTATCTTACATTCTGAACATACGCACATGCTCACAGAAGGTCTGCAAAGCTTTCTTACAAAAATTGCTAACGGATTATGAATAAGTATCATTTAACTTAATCCTGTTTTTTGTTACACAGTAGCAATAGCTCAATTTCTTTTGCAATTGATTCCGGAATTATAACAAGTTTTTTTTTGATTGAACCAAAATGCTTGCAAAAAATCGTTGCTTATTTTAAAATTGTAGCGTTATTTACTATAGAACTTAATATTTATAGATTTTTGAATACCGGCTAATGCCGTAAATACAGCCTTATAACAGACTACCATCGACCTAACTAAATCCAAACGCTTCATGGAAATACAATCTGTAGCTATACCGAGTGTGATTGAGGGTTATAACCTAAATCTTGCTAACGTAACTAAATACGAATTAAACGGCCTGAAAATTCAGGATAACGACGCAGATTACATAATCGGTAATCTAGCTCTTGCTGAGGGTAAAAACCCCCATAAAGCCATTAACAGCTCTGTCCACGAAACTGATTACCGCTTGTTAATGAAAACCAGCCTGCTGATTGCTTCAAAATTTGTTACAGA
Source organism: Balneolales bacterium (assembly GCA_022565805.1). Lineage (GTDB taxonomy): Bacteria > Bacteroidota > Rhodothermia > Balneolales > Cyclonatronaceae > Cyclonatronum. Next base: position 2,786 of record JAIULZ010000247.1, on the reverse strand, counting down.
TTCCATGACGGTTACCAGTGGTTTCCCCCACTCTACCATAAATATCAACAAAAAAGCAGCTCTCGATTATATACAAAATATAGATAGTGTAAAGTTTGATACGCGCCCGTCCGGAGGAAAAGACTACCGTACACAGCCAATAAGCATACAAAAAACCGATATTATCTCGGAATTAAGTGCCGCGGATAAAGCAGTAAGAGATAACCGCGATAAAAAAGATGAAAATTTCTTTCTTGTGAGTTTAGGCTACGGAACCCTGGAAATCGGCTTAAGTACCCCCGACGGAATTATCAAGCGTACGGAAAATTCAGCGAGCGGTATTCGTTATGCTATAAACCAAACCATGAGTGAGCTTAATGAAAAGCACTACATGGGTTTACGCACCGAACATCAATTCGACCAGGCTTTTCAAAAAGGTAAAATTGTAATTAACAGGCAAAGAATAGATTTTAGCGAAATCCGTAAAAAAGCCCTTCAGTCTTACTACAAAGATGTAATTTCACCGCTTATCAGAAATACCTGGGAAGATGAAGATTTCAATATTTCCGATAAGATTATTCTTGTTGGTGGCGGCTCTCTTTACACCGACCTGGTAGATTGTTTCGATGCTGAATTCGACGGTTTTGCAGAAATCGAGCTTTCCGAGAATCCTACGTATATGGCAAGTATTGGCTACTGTATTCACTCTAAAGTCATTTCCGGGGGCAACCACTCTGCAGCCGTAGGTATTGATATCGGAAATGCTCAGACTGTAATTAGTTTTTATAAAAGAGATTAATTAAAAGTTTAAAAGAGCCTTATATTTGCTCATATTCACTTTTGTTTTATAAGAAAGCTGTTTTTTCTGTTGTTCAGTCTCCAGGATTTAATATTTGAACCATGGAAGACTGCACACAAAAGAATAAAAATAAAGCCATCCATAAAAAGTTTCTACTGTTTATGGTTTACAAGCTGAGTACTTGAATATGAAATCTGTATCTTTAACAGTTTCATTTTATAGCACCTTTGTACATTGATCAAAAAAAGCGTTGCACTCGGCAGCGAGTGCAACGCTTTTTACTGCACCTAAACTTCAAGCACAAGAAAGTCCAGAACTGTAAATAAGCTCCCTGCTTATAATTACTGAATACATCTGTTATTTAAGATTTGACAAAGCTCTTAGTTCCAAGCACATTAGTCTCCTAAATAGGGTCATTCATCGAATGACAGTCCCTCATTTGAAATTCATTTGTTACATTATTTTAATTTATCAATGCATTCATAATTGTTTCTGATTATCCCTTAGGTATACTTTCAAATTCCTATGTATCACTAGCAATACTTATGCGTTTTGATTAATTAGTTATGGCTAATTCAATCTTTGAAATTCTGTAAATCCTGCAAACCGGGTTTCCTTTTGCACCACTGCAAATGCACAAACCTTTAAAGCCCGGATTAACATGATCGCTCTTAGATTATTTGCTATAACACAAGAAGAATTAAGAAAAAATAAACCCTGAACGGGTTCAAGGCCTAAGCAATAAATACCACAGAGCAAGCTAGCTGCTTACTACATTTTTTTGCAATAAAGTCAAGGATCGCCAAGTTGCTAATTTTGTAAAGTCTTCTACAATTGATTATCCCGGCTATTAACTGGATCTGAAAATTACGTTTGCATCCAAAATCGCTTTATATTTGTTTCGAACCATAAGACCGAGGTTTTACGCATTTACTAAAGAGATAAATAAAGCTGTTCAGAACCAGGATTTCCCAATACGAATGATTTGATCACAAACTGAAAATCTAAAACTATGATAGAAAAAAAAGCAAATACCCCGGATCTTGAATACGTGTGCTTCCTCGGTAAAGATTCGCTCATTCATGAAAATACGCTCATAGCATCTTCTCACCTCAAAATTACAGGCTCTGTTAGTATAGATGTACATTGTCTCGGAAATTTAGTGGTTTCTCAGGCCGGGCTTGTTTTTGGTGATATAGTCGCCGAGAATGTGCACGTTTATGGCAAGGTTAAAGGCGACATATGGGCGAATAATAATGTACACCTTTATAAAGGTGCTCAGGTTATCGGTAAAATAAACAGTGATTTTTTGAAAGTTGAGGAAGGCACAAGCTGCAGGATTGATGCTACTGTTGGCGATCATGTGAGAAGCAAAACACAAAACCTTCTCAAGCAAATTGAAGAAAATTATAAGCGCATCCAGAAAGATATGCTCGAAGGTTTTACTGTTGAGGAGGAAGACGAAGAAAGGCTCTCCAGGCTCTCGACTAATAAAAAATCGCAGATCGCCTCTGAGAGCAATGGAAAATCACGGAATCATTCAGAAAACAACAGTTCCAGCACAAATGGTAATAGTAATGGCAATAGCAGAGGTAATACTACACGCCAAGCAGAATTTATGAAGAAAAATAAGTCTAAACCTTTGTTTTTTTAAATATCGCCTTAAAAGGGTTACCTTATTAAAGCCAGCGGATACTAAAGGTAATCCCGCTGGCTTTTTTTATTATAGTTTGGCCCTTTTTACATACAACAGGGCAAACAGTTCTGTATACAGGTGATTAATACTTTAGACTAGTCTGCATTTTTCTTAGTTTTTGTAAGTATCTCAATTGTCGTAGTTCAAATTCAGCCATTATCAAGTATAGCCTGATAAAGTTTTCATAACTTTATTAATTCTAAACAATAGCAGACCTCTTTCTTAAAAGAAGCTTTCCTATCTTTTGTGCGGACAATAGGTAGCCAAAAACCGAAGTGTCGCTTCGCTCCTAATGGTGAATGGTGAATTTTG
>JAIULZ010000246.1 GCA_022565805.1 Balneolales bacterium | reverse complement strand
AATTTGGATATATATCGCGGTGTAGAGTAGAATTAGATGCAGTTTCCCCATCCGGCGTATTATTTTAGTGATGCTTTAAAAATTTAACAGTGCGAGAGTCCACCTCACAACCACATCAACTGAGAAAAATCAAAAAAGTCAATCAAAACTATTGTCATAAACATTCCCTAAATCAAGATCATTAAGGTTTCCAATATCGGAATCAGAGCTTTCGGTAATTTACTTCAGGTTTGTTATTGAAGGCGATGCTTTGAATGATGAATGAGGGCTGGAAATTGCGATCTAAGTATGTTTGGAAGTTCTGTCTTTGTGATCCTGTTTGGCTTTATTTAGCGCCTTAGCTCCATTACTTCGGAGCGACGAGGCAGAACACGGGCAAATAAACGGTTTTCAAAGCCTTCCATTTGCTTATTACCTTAAAATATCAGACTGAATATATGCGACTTTTTAATGGTATGATGATTAACTTTAGAAGCGGGTAAATCTTGTGCCCCTCAGAGCGATTCGACTTTAAATCAGATTTTAAAATATAGAAAAAGGTTATTATTTATGGATTATCAAAAGTATTCGATTGAGCAGATTTTGGAAGAAATTTCGGCCTCGGCAGAGCAGTTGCCAAACAGGGCGCGGCTTATTTTTGCTCAGGAACATCTTAACGAGTCATCTTTCAAGACTCTTTCAAGGCTGTATTCCTACCTGAGAGATACCCATTACGACGATGTTATTATTATAGAAAACTACAGAGGGAAGCATGATAAATACCTTCCTATGGTTTCGGTAAGTTCCTTCGAAACTCCAACTGGAAATGTTACAGTAAACGACATGTTGCGCAACGACTTTTGTGATGAAGACGACGATTTCTATATAGACGACGCAGGTCTCAGCGAGGAGATGTGCGTCTATAGTCAGCTTACTATGCTAAATGCCGTAATGAAAGATTACCGCGCGATAAGTATACAGATTACTGAAAATCGCCCGTCAATTGTACGAGAGCTGGCATCGGCCGTAAGCGAATTGCTCAGGGAGAGAAACGCTCTTATCATTATTTGTACAGACGTAAACCAATCTGATTCTGAGCGCATCACACAGATACAAAAAATGGTTGATGAAGGAGAGATTTCCAGATTAATGAACTACATTTTTACCGGAGATGCGGGAATTCGCGGTGCCGGTGCTCTTGCAGCCGGTGTGCTTATTGCCAAGGAATGGGAACTAAAAACCCGATTATTTATGCCGGATGAAGCGTCCGAGCCACAGCTAATTGGATATTCCTGCCTGCATTCGGTTGTCGCAGCTACATAAAAACTTCAAAGTAAAAGTAAAGCAGCCCATGCCTAAGTCGCCCGTTGTTGATTCCGGGACAGAAATAATCACCTGCGTAATCGTTGGTTCTGGCAGAGTTGCGCGTTCTCTTGCTGCGGCAATTTATGGCTTGGGCAGCGGTAGCGGTTTTAGCCTCCGAGGTGTTTTTGCCCGAAATGCCCTTGAGAAAACCGAGTTAAGGGATTTACTGTGGTTTTCGCATTTATCCGGGCTGGATTCTCTGAAAGTTTCCGCCGGGGAGCTGGTATTTTTGGCCGTTAGTGATGATGCGATTGCGCAGGTCTCTTGTCAATTAAGCCGATATGTATCACCGGGAGATTCCCCGGCATTTTTTGCACATTGTTCTGGAGCCGCCGGATTAGATGTGATGGATGATCTTCGGAAGAAAGGTGCAGGAGTATGCGCTTTTCATCCGCTACAAACTTTCAGAGAGCAGCCCGATCCGCAGGTCTTCTCAAATATAACCGTAAGCCTTTTGCAGGATAATTCTGAAGCCGGAAAGATTTGTTTTACGCATTTACAAAGGCTGTCGAAAGCGCTTGGTGCCAAACCGCTTGAAGTAAATCTGAGTGAAAAGAAGCAGCTGCATTTGGCTGCCGTTTTTGCGGCAAATTATTTTGTTACCCTTATGCATTTGGTGCAAAGAGCAGCACCCGCTTTGGTTAACAAAGGTGTTGATCCCTTAAGGCTTTTATGGCCACTGGTTCAAAAAAGTGTGGAAAACACCGCTGCTGAAGGCCCTTTCAGAGCGTTAACGGGTCCGGTTAGCCGCAATGATAAACAAACAATTACTGCTCATCTTGGGCTGTTGCAAGAAGAGAATGATCCCGGTATGGCGCAGATTTATCAGCTTTTGGGACAGTTCGCATCTGAATTGGCTGTTGAGGACGGTCGTTATACCGACGCAGAAGCAGACGAATTAAGAAAACTGCTGAAATCAAATTCTAATAATAATGCCTGAAGAAACTAAGCCGGATTTTTTTGAAAGAGTGTATGAAGTAGTAGCGAAAATTCCGTACGGCAGAGTTACCTCTTATGGTGCTATTGCCCGGTATACGGGAACGGGAAAAAGTGCCCGCATGGTTGGCTATGCGCTTAATCAAAGCATAAAATCTTCAGATAGTGAACTTCCGTGCCACAGAGTTGTTAACAGGCTCGGGCAGCTCACCGGTAAAGCCTACTTCGGTGAGGGAGTTATGGAGTCTATGCTTAGACAGGAAAATATCTCGTTTACCGATATCGACACTGTTGATATCCGGAAGCATTTCTGGGACCCGATGATTGAGCTCCCGGTTCGCAGTAAAAATCATTAGATTCTATTTTAAGCAGATTATTCTATGTGGAATATTTTCCGAAATAAAAGAACAGAAAAGAATGCAGCTCCTGCAAAGCCTTTATTGCCAAACTCTGTTAAAATCGCAGACAGAGAAAGGAAATTGTTCGATAGGGCAATTCAACTGTATATTTTTGTTCATCATATGCCGCATGAAGAGCTGGAGCCGGAATTAGCAGATCAGCTCAGGTTTACGGGTAATGCGGTTTACAGCCTTATTTTAAATTGGCTACTCGATGGAAAGCCTTCTCTGGAGTACATGGAGTTTCTGAACGAAAAAGTAGCAGAATTGAATACTCTGCCCCAAGGAATGAAAAAGAAGCTTCAAATACAGCCCAATGAAGTGGATCAGCTTGAGCTAAGCCGGGAAGTAAAAATCCGGTTTAAGGATGATGAGGGGAGAGTGCTGCATATCTGCTATGAGCCGGAAAGCGGAGTATGCCGGCATGATGGGGTCGAAACTTAAATGTGTAAAACCTTTTCATAAGGATAGATCCTGATACACACAGAATTATTCTGTACTGAATTCGGGGCGAACGGTTTACCTCAATATAGGTGTTTAAACAAATAAATAATATTTCAGAACCCATAAACCGGGTTTCTGACAAAACATAGTATCAAATTTAATCCAATTGTATTTATGAAACTTCATACTTCAGAAAACACCGAACTATTGGGAGCGAATTCCGAGAGCGCTGGAAGAGGCATCGTTTTAATTCATGGCCGGGGAGCAACGGCGATGAGTATTGTATCTCTTATGAATGAATTCACTACAGAGAATGTAGCCGTAGCGGCGCCTCAGGCCACAAACAATACATGGTATCCCTATTCTTTTTTGAAACCGGAGTCTGAAAATGAACCCTGGTTGCAGTCAGCCATCGGCCTTGTGGGAGAAACAGTAGAAAAGCTTAAGAAGGGCGGTTTAGCTCAGGAAAATATCATCATAATGGGTTTCAGTCAGGGAGCCTGCCTCGGACTCGAGTTTGCCGCAAGAACCGGAGGAAAGTTTGGCGGCGTTGTGGCGTTTAGCGGCGGTTTAATTGGTGATAAAATCACGCCCGGGAAATATGCTGCAGATCTAAACCAAACGCCTGTATTTATTGGCTGTAGCGACAACGATTTTCACATTCCGGAAAGTCGTGTTCATGATAGCGCGTCTATGCTTGAAAAATTGAATGCGAAGGTAGAAAGCGTAATTTACCCTGGTATGGGGCACACCATTATTATGGACGAAATCTTAAAAGCGCAGCGTATAATTGATCAAACTCCTGAAGCCGAGCGCGCTATATAGCTATTAACCTGAGTTCGGTTCATATTCTGGATGTGAAATATTGGTAAATTGTGAGATATGGATCATGCCTTACGGTAGTCTTAAATATAGGCGTGGCTTTTTGCACCCTAATTAAAAATCCGGGCTCACAAAATCTGGGGTCGTGCCTGTAACCGGTTTGAAATTTTGGGTTTGTAATTGCCATTTAGCTCAACTTCATCAAAATTTTAAAAATCAGGCTTCATTCCATTTAAATTAC
>JAIULZ010000245.1 GCA_022565805.1 Balneolales bacterium | reverse complement strand
GTGGTTGGGTTGAACGGGTTGGGATAGTTTTGATTAAGGGCAACAACCTGTGGTAATTCAGAACCCGGCAATGAAGTTGTGATGGGTTCTGCAATCACATAATACCTGACGAGTGATTTATCCCGAATTTGCTGCTCTGCTATTTGGGTCAATTCAAGATTTTCTTCGGTCAATTGCTCATTATTTCCTTTAATAGCAAGGTCGAAGCGGTAATTTTCTGTGAGGAGATGTTCATAACCTTCTTCCATATCCAGAATTGAAAACTTCCAGTTGCTATTGTTGGTAAGGTCAGCAACACGAATGCTATAAATACCATCAACGGTAGAATCAATAATCAGCGGAATTTTCAGACGATCGTTATTGGAAGGATACGAACCAATGGCAACCAACTTATCATCCTTCAAACTTGCAATACTCATATACTTATTTGTAAGAGGCTGCAGCCTGATGGCATCACCAGAACCATATTCCATAGTTGCATTTTCTGATATACGTATCCAGGTTGATGTTGACTTATTCTCCATCGACATTTCCAGCTGCAACAAAGCTTCTACGGGCGGCACTTTGTAAAACTCAGCACCGGTCACCTTACTGTCTTCGGTGAATGTAAGGCTACGATCTGCTGCATCGGACGAACGAACGGCAAAGCCCTGAAAGGATGCAATAAGCCCATCTGTGAGATCTCCGGCACCATCTACATAGCTGCGCCATTCACCATTCAACCCGGCGTTGGCATCATACACCCAAACTGCGTTATCTATACCTTCGCGATCAACCAAATCCCACGAAATATCGCTGAAAAATGGATTTCCGAGCAGTGAAAAACCGCCTTCATCGCTGTTAATTCGAGTATTGTCTACTGTTAAAGGAGCCATGAAATCCGTACCAAGGACATTTAATATTTTTGGCCACGTATTAGAAGTTTCATCATCGTGTATATCAAGCTCATAGAGGTACAATAAGAAACCGCTGCCGGCTTCAAGCGACTGATTAAGTGTGTTTACAGGTTCCCAGCTATTTGTATTTATATCAAGCATAAATACATTAGGCTGTGGGTTAGTGGGACCTGACGAATAATCCGAGCCCGGAATTCCCTGTGTCCAAACAGGATCTAAAAAGCTCTGAAGACTATTGCTGTTTGGGATCGATAGAGTTCGCCAACCCTTTACTCCATCTAAGGAAACCGATGTTACCAGTTCAGCCAATTCAAATGCGCCAATAGTCGAGGAAAAAAGGCTTCTGGGATTTCCAAGAATATCTGTTTCAATTCCGGCAATCGGGATACCGGCGCCCTGCAAAGGCGAACCCTCTAATGGCTCAAGATCAACATTTGAAGTAAACAAAGGATCAGCGAAAAATGAATTTGCTTCATTAGGTGTGAGTGCATTCCTAAAATCATCAATCGCGTTAAATACAAATCCATTAAAGCCTGCATTAAATGAAGTTGGGCCGCCAAGTGCAAAATGCGAGTTGTAATTGTAATCATTAACACCTGCGGGGGACCCGAACCAGGTTCCTAAGTGAATAGAATCGCCACCTGTTCTGGTATTATGCACAACATTGTTTTTGTAATTTATTACAAGGGCTGCTACTGCAGTACCTTTAATAAATCCGCCGGTTCCAATAGTGTTCGCAGGACCACCGGAATGTGTACCCGAAAGACTAAATGAATTGTAGTATATATTAAGAGTGTAAGCATTTGAACCAGAATTCTGAATCATATAGATAGAAGTCTTCGTACCGTTATCTACACTGTTTACAAAAAGGTTGTTGTAAATATTCCAAACAGACCCTGTTGCTGCAGACAAGGTAATTCCTCGGAGAGTGGTAGTCGCAATATTTTGTATATCAATTAGTTTGTTGTTGAAAATGTTATTTGTTCCACCGGCAGAAGCAGCGATATTTATTCCGGAATTCACGTTATCTATTCCAGCCGATGTTGTATAGATTTCATTTCCGCTAAGTGTTGTATTGATTACATTTGACTGCAACCATACCCCGGTAAATCCAAAATCAAATATTTCATTATCCTGAATCACATTTTGATTGTTAGGATTTCCGGCTGTTCCCGGAATTGCAATACCAGCCCTGCCTCCTTCAATTCTGTTATTCGAGATCAAATTCATAGAATTACCAGTCGGATTACCAACAGATGCACCAATCTGAATCGCTGCATTCCCGGCGTTTGCCGCTCCGGCACTTTCGATATTACTGTATTGAATGGTATTGTGAGTTGCACTATCGATTAATTGAATTCCGTGTCCTGCATTAGAAGCATTCATTTGAGAAATCGTTAGTGAATGCGGGTTAGAAACGCCATTTTGACGACCGTCAATAATCACATGGGAAGCATTGCTTAATCTTATGATAGGCTGATTAACAGCAGCTGCAATTGTGGTAGTAACACCTGCAGCCGGTAGTAAAGTTACGGTGTTTACAGCTGAGCTACCTGCAAAATTTCCGAATGTGATCGGGAAAGTTTCTGATGGATAAGTGGCATCCAATAACAGAAATCTGGTTGGACCATCAACGCCAACGGCAGACAATTCAGTTACTGCTTCTGTAATTGTTGCAAATACACCTATAATGTCTGATGCGATACCAAAATCCAGCCTGTCCTGATCTGTAAATTCATGGTATAGTCTTCCCGTATATTCTACTCCATTTAACATAGGTACGAAATAGGTCTTTTCATATTCCTGTGAGGTCCTAACCATAGGAATATCGGTTATCGGATCACTACCGCCCACTTCTTCGACCATGCCGCTTGAATTAATTCTGAGTTCAGGCGGATTCGTTTCGTACTTAGCAGGGTTAATTTCAGCATCACTTATGTAGGCTTCTTTTGTAATCGTTCTAACTCTTTCTTCAAAAACAATTTGATTACCGCTCACTTCTTTAAAGAGAATAGAACTAATGGCATAATCTCCGGCCAATGGAGGATCTGTTAGTAGTGTAGAATTTGGGGAAGTTGCTGAAGCATTTTCACCAACCAAAAGTAAACCGACAGCCATGCACATAAAGCATAGCAACTTACGACTACAAAGCTTGGTTTTTTTCATATATTTTGTCCTTTGTGATATACATTATGCATAGGTTTGGTAACTGTAAAAATATAAGTAAACAGATATTAAGATTCTTTAATCTTTGCGCCGATCATAAGCTAACCTATTTATTGTTTAAGGAAAGTTGATGTATAATAGATAAATAATATTATAATTTATAGTAATGCTTATAACCATAATAAAATTTAAAAGTATCGAAGTTTTATTGGCAAAAAGCTGTATAAGATCAAAAAAAACTCATTATTGGCTAAATTTATGCCTTGTTCAAGGTTTTGAATAAAGCCTCTATTTTGTTCATATTTCACGCTAATTAGCTTGCCCGACGCTTGTGAGTGTAATAATTTTTTTCATGAATCGATTTTAACAAACAACCCAGCTCCGTCCCGGGGTGCTGCTACAATAGCTGAACGAATTAGAGGGTTGAAGGTAACCGAGTCGATGAAAGTCTAATATTTGTTGAGCTATTTTCATGATATAATTCCACAATATGCAGGTGTAATGGCTACAAAATAATTTGTATCACAACCCATAAAATTATGTTCAACTTTTAAAGGATGGGATGGGATTAGCTCCGCTTCATAGCGACAAGTTCGTAGCCTGATAACCAGAGTTCGATTAATTAAGTTTTTCACACTTAAGTTCTTGCGCCTATAACGGCAATTGGTTTGCTTTTCATTGAAAACACCTGAACCATTTTTAGTTCGCATTTTTAGCAGATTATTGGCCTATATCCCCTGACTTCTGACTTCTGACTGTGATCTCACAACTGGCCCCTGTATCATTCCGAATGCTTTGAGCTAAGCAGGGGCTGTCGCAACTTGAGAAATTTAGTCTGGCCTCCTAAATTCTTTCTTAAAAGAAAAAAGCCACCAGGAATTACCCCGGTGGCTTTTTTTATTTAGTACTGATTTTTCAATTCACCTCAGCGAAAAGAGCTTTTCTTTTTTTATTTGATTAGCGTCATTTTTCTGGTTAGGGTTTCGTTTCCTGCCTGCAGGCGGTAGATGTACACGCCGCTTGCCAGGCTTGAGGCGTTGAACGACAGATTGTGTGTTCCTGCATTTTGTGTTTCGTTTACCAGTAGCGCCACGCGCTGACCCATCACATTATAAACTTCCAGACGTACTTCTGCGGTTTCAGGCAGGTCGTAGCTAATTTGCGTGGTTGGGTTGAACGGGTTGG
>JAIULZ010000244.1 GCA_022565805.1 Balneolales bacterium | reverse complement strand
ATATGATCCCGTTCATACGAACCAATTAAGCCTGATTTAGAATCGAACTCAGGTTCAAAGGATTATCTATCCGCAAGAAATTACGGCTGAAAAACGACCCGTTTTCATCAATGGAATCCAACGAAAAACGACCTACATTGAATCGCTCAACTACCGAATATAGGTGGGGAATACTCGTCCGAGACATACCTTATCCAGGCCACTTTTCTGCCGAATACTTCGCGAACTCCAATAACCTCTACCGTTTTTCCTCTGTACTTCATAGTGTGCTATACAGCAGCGTTTTTTCAATGGCTTCTTTAAGATTTTTATCAACTCCTGCCATAACAGCGTATTTGCCCCAGTTTGATACCGTTTCTTTTATTTCCTCTATAATAAAAGACGCTTTTTTGATGCTGATACTTTTTCCCAGTTTCTCCATATCGCCCCGGGTGATCTCTTTTCTTTTGCCATTTATGCTTAGTGCGTGCTGACTCACCCATTCGCTGCCTGGGCGATAAGCATGGCAGACATCGTATGCGGGCGCCAGCTCCCATTCACCGTCTTGTTTAAGCAGAAAAGAGAAGTTCTTGGTATGGTCATCGCAATTTCTGGCCACCACGTTAAATACCATTCTTCTGAACATTTGCTCGGCATCGGCATAGCTGAGCTTCAGTTCGCGCATACATTGGAACAATTGCTCATAGCTGAAACTATTCACCAGGTTATAGTCGAAATGCTTTAGCCCGCAGAAGGTTTGTATATGATGCTTTACGCTGCCAGCTTCCCGGTCGAAACGTTTGGTCATGAAATGCGCCCGTCCGTTTTCTTCCAGCAATCGCGAGGGCATCATCTTAATGCCACAGGCGGTAGCCATCTCATAATACGCCATCTCTACTCTGCCATAGCCCTGGCTCTCCCCTAACTGAACGTCACTTACGCCATCGAGTTTTATGAGCCAATGCTCAAAGCCTTTTGGTGCTGTAGTCTGGCCCGATTTTACCTCTCCGTTTTTTTCATTCCATGCGATAACCGCTTTGGGTCTGGCGCCACCGGCCGAAGTGCCAATTTTAAGGATTTCTGACAGCGCCTGCTCTTCGTCTTTATTTAAATTAGTGGAAAAGCCTTCTCGTTTTTCCAGCATACTTTGGGCAACAGCTACCAGACTATCGATTTCTACCGTGAAGGTGCGCTTGTTCTCTTTCATGATAACCGGCTGAAATTCGAGGGCGCCCATTCCGCGGGTTCCAATAAAACAGAGCTTTTCCACCGGATTCATGCTATCCTGTGGTCGCCCTTGCTGCGCCAGCCAAATGTTTATAAGCTGGTTTCCGTAGTTATCGGGCAGTGAATCGGCCAGTAATCCGGGTAACCCTTTGAAGGTATCATGTTCCGAGCTTCTGTCTTTTCGAAGTTCCGGAAATGAGTATGGATTATTGGCAGAAGCAATGGGCATTTTAATGGGAGACAAATCCCGGCCCAGCTGCCTGAATTTCGGATCGTACTCGAAGGTGGCATAGCCCGCTTCTTCATCCCAGGCTACGGCTCCGGCCAGTTTACCCCAAATATGCACTTCTGCTACTTCCATACGCTACCAGTCAGTTTTTTTATTAATCCTGTTCTTTCGAACCGACGTGCCGCTTGCCCTGCGCCGCTTCTTTCGTTGCAGCTTAGCCAGAGCCAGCGGGCTAACTGTTTCCCTTACCTCAAAAGCGCTAAGAACCTGAAGCTGATCCAAAACCCTCAGAACCTGAATGAGGGTACCAATCGTAACCGTTTCTCCACGCTCAAGTAAGCTCAGCGTAGATCGACTGATGGCAGCTTCCGATGCCAACACTCCTTGTGTTTTATTCTGCGCCATGCGATGATGCCTGACAAACGCACCTATATGCTCTGTCAGCGCCTTATCGCTCATGGAGTCCCAGTCTTTGTATGATTTGTCAGTCACTATATACCTTTTATTCAATTAGTGAACGATATACCATACATTATATGCATTTTTTATAAAATAACGAATCTTTTTTATGAATGATATATCATGCGCTGTATTCGATATCTATATTTAGTGAATGAATTATCATGCACTAAACCCTCGAACTTGTGGTATCGTAAAACTGCAGCAGCACCTCATCTTCATGCAGCAGCTTGTTGGGGATTCGCTCTCCTACCATTACGATGGTTTCGAACTGTTTATCCTGATAGCACTGTTTGAACCCGGCGAGAAGGGCTTCAACCCTAACCTCCTTTAATTTTCTTTTTGGACGAATCGACTTCTTACACTATTACCTCAAACTGTTTGAGCAGCCTGTTCGTGCGCAGTTTTTGGAGATCGGCCTCGTTTTCCGGATCGGGCAGATACCATTATCCGTTTCGTTTTTGAGAAAGTTTTCTTCCAGAATAATGCACATTTCGGGCAATGTATCTCTTTTACATGATTATGCCACACCCATATAAAGAAAAATGCTTGCTCATAGAAAAGTGGTTAATACTAATAGACTTATGCTGGAAATACTCGTGACCCCTGACATAAGAGTTAATTTAGCGGCCATATTCCTTTGATGATTAAAGAGTGACAAAGGAAGTTAATCTACGACATCTGACGGGTGGGTCAGATTCAAGTGAAACAGGTGGGTCAGCTTGCACTGACGCCTGGGTCACCATCGACTGAAACAGGTGGGGCAGATTACAGTGAAATGTGTGGGTCAATATGGAGTGATATATTCATTCCGGAGCATACTGCCCCCTCTTTTCAATCCACTCCCTGATGTTTTATTAAGTGACCAGTTTTACCCGGCCAGTACAAATTATCTCCAGAATAGGTGGCATAGTTAGCGTCGCGATCCACACCAAGCGAAACAGACAGGGGATCGTTGGGTTTAAAGTATACACTCAGTCCGTTTTCTTTTTCTTAGCCTTCACACCCTGCTGCAGCCTGTCGTCGAATTGAAATGGAGTAGTCGATAGCACCTTTATTTTTTTGGAATCCGGGTGGTTCGGATTGATCAGATAGTTGAACTCCTGGCGCACGATACAGCTGGGCACTTTTAATACAGCAACAGCTTTATCCTTCACAAAATCATCACCAATAAACTGGGTTTCAAGTATAAGCGGCTTTGAGTTCCATCCTTTTGGAAGATCTGCAGGGTTTAATTCCAGAATCTGAACGCTTTCGGGAATTTCGATTTCTACATAATGCCTGTCAGTTGGCAAATCCTCACTCAGGTCCAGATGCACAGAGACTTCCAGAGCCGCTAATGCTCTCGACTCAGCCGTATAGACCAGATACGTGTTAAGGCTATTCCAACGGTAACCAACAGTTAGGGCGGCACCAACACCATTCAAGGTTGTTTCGAGGTACTTTTCTCTTTCAACTCTGTATACTATCATCAGGTCATATTTCCGTATTCGAGCCTGTTTAAAGCGTTTCGGACCTCCTGGATTCCGGAAAGAGAATCAAACAAGCTCTCCGGAGCGACATTGCCTAATGACATATTCGGCTTTTTTAACCAGCGCTGGAATTTTTCAGCTTCGTTATTAAAAACCTCAAGACCAAAATCCAGTAGCTCTGACAGAATCAATACAACTTCGCTTTCTCTTCTGCTGAGAAGATCATTTTCTCTTTTTTTCTTGTTGTAGGTCGTCTGTGCAAGCCCTAGATAATTCAGGACTGCTTTAGTCGGAAGATTAGCCTTTTGTCCAAGCGTCTCAACTACATCAAATGGGAGCCCATTCCGGATAATAGCTATCCTCTCCATATTATTCGCCCAGGTAACGGTTCCGCTGGAAGTAGCGATTTCCCAATTTGCCTTTTTTGACTTTTTCAGCCCGGCGCGTTTTATGCTCTTTTTGAAGTTATAAGTCTTTATGTCCATTTTAGGCCTTTTATTTGAATGATATAGCATAACAACTACTAATATACAGCAGTATTGCTTTATGCCAAATAATTGCATAAAGGTTTCAGTTTTGTGCCCGACCCTTTTGATAATCCGTTTTTCCACAAGCTGCGTAATTCGCCAATTAATTGTGGGTGTCTTGAAGGTCAGCATTTTCCAATTTGAAAAAGTTTTCTAATTCCTTTTTTGAAAAATGACTCTTCCTCTGAAAGATAGGCTCCTAATTTGTTTTTGTGTGGGTTTTTATTGTCGACGATAAACCCTCTCCCCGAACTATATTTTGGCCATAAATAGATATTACTGCCGAAATATAGCTCATGTCTTCCTCCAATTTCGTCCAGTAAATTAACACCACACCCACTCACCCACTCACCCAATCTCCCACTCTCCCACTCTCCCCGCCCCCCGTTCTCGGTCTTCGGTCATTTTTACCCTCGGCCAATTGTCTGATTTCATCCCTGAATA
>JAIULZ010000243.1 GCA_022565805.1 Balneolales bacterium | reverse complement strand
AAGGACACCCTCCGTTAGCTGGGAATTAGGTGTCTACTTCTCGTGGGTAACTTGGCAACATAACGCCCGCAATAAACGGCGCGAGGAACGAGCGTCCGGTGACCGCAGGGAGCGAATTTAATGGCCTTGTTATGCACTGACAGCATCTATTCTGACTTTAGTTTTGGTGTAGTTTATTGGCGGATACTCACCGTGATTTTGAAAGTACCACCACAAAAACTGCCCTTCAGCACCAAGCAGAGTGTCGCCAAACTTGCGGTAATCACAAAAGGCGATTTCTATTGCCCCGTAATTTTTTATTACCATATCAAATTTCAACGAGTTGGCTTTCGATGTGGCATGCAGGTTTGCATGGCGGAAATATCTGGATTTGAAGCTGGTTTTTGTTTGGCCTATGTAAAGGATGCAACTCTCTCCATTGAGGCGAGGCACTGGCTTTGAGGACAAGAAAAAATAGACTATGTTTTTGGCCTGAGCAGCCGCTTCCGAGCCATAAACATTTTCAAAAGCGGACTTTGAAAGCTCATTGATTTGACCCGGTAGGCGCTCAAATTTGGTCACCAAAGATGGCAAGTCATGCTTTGTAATCAAACCTACTGCTCCGTACCCAGACGATCTGATAAATGGGTAGAGCCATCAGGCAGCCACTCAATCCTCAAATCACCTTCACCAAAACGAACTATCCCTTCTTTTTTGGGCAACTCATTGCATTGGCCTCGGTGTGCAATAAAATCATCGAGAAGCTCAATCAGATGCAGCTTAAAACCAGACTCCGTAACCTGGTCGAAAATGTCTTCTTCAAGTGTCCAAGAAGTACCACTCAAGCGGTCTTCATCATCTTCCGCACGGAAAACCACCTCTCCTGTAACTTTTACAATGTCTGAATGTTGTTCGGCCAACGATGCAAGACGTACAGCTTCAAAATTTTGATCGAAATTTGACATACCTTTTCCTTTTTGCTCATTGCTCTTTCAGCTTACGCGACCTGAGCGACAGATTGCGTCGCAGAGGTGCATAACGCCCACCACACCGGCAAAGTTGCAGCGCAGTGATCTTGCACCCCTAAAATGGACACCTCGCTCCGGCTAAACCCGAGGAGCTCTAAATAGCCAAAGACACTCAGCAAAGAATATGACAGGTACAGCAACGAATTCAAGCGCATAGCGGTGGCGCTGACCCACCATCCTGATATGCTGGCCATCGATATAGCGGAAAAGCTCGGTATACACCCCGTTATGCTATATCGGTGGAGGATGGAAATGAAGAATGGTGATATACCGGGTAAGCCTACCTTGGATGAGATTGAGTCCGAAGCGGACTTGATTCAGGCCAATAGGGAGATCCGGCGTCTCAACAAAGAGCTTAAGGAAACCAAGCGGGAGCGTGATTTCCTAAAAAAGGCCAAACGCTTTTTTCAGGCACCAAACAGCAAATCTTCTCGTTCATAGACCGCAATCGGTCCGAGATCGCTGTTAGTTGGATGTGTGAACGCCTTGGCGTCACCACCAGCGGTTACTACGCCTGGGAAAAGCGTTCATCAAGCCACAAAGACAAATCAGACAAGGCCCTTCTGAAATGGATCAGGAAGGTCCATACAAAGCGACGTCGGTGCTATGGGAGCCCCCGAGTCTACCGGCTTCTCAAGCGAATGGGCGTCACCTGCAGTCGGCGCAGGGTGGCCCGTGTAATGCGAGAGAACGGTATTAAAGCGACTTCTGTGGACCTGTACTACTACAACCCAAAGAGGTGGGATCATTACCAAAGGGTAGAGAACCTGAAAACCGCTGAGCCCGAACCAAGCCAGCTAAACCAGCAATGGGTGGCCGACTTCACTTATTTGAAAACCAGGCAGAACCAATGGGTTTACTTAGCGACGGTGATGGATGCCTGCTCCAGGCGGATAGTGGGGTGGTCGATCTCAAACGTCCGGGATGCGAAACTGACTTGCGAATCGTTTCTAATGGCCATGCAGGACCGTAAACCCATCGAAGGTGCGATCTTCCATACGGACCAAGGCATCGAGTACGCCGCCGACAGATTTCAGGCTGCGATTAAACAAGCCGGTATGCGACCAAGCATGAGTGGAAAAGGCCGATGCCTGGACAACGCAACCGCCGAGTCGTTCTTCCACACATTCAAAACAGAATCATTTTACCAACGAAAGTTCAAAGATCTGGCCGAAATCAAGAGAGAGTTTATTGAGTACATCGGCTTTTACAACAACGAACGTTTACACTCATCTCTGGGATATATGTCTCCCAGAGAATTTGAACAGCTGGCCGCGTGAGTGTCCATTTTTAGGGTGCAAGATCACAGCGAAAAATTGTTCCGCGTGCTTGCGATTGTTATATCAATCACTTAATCATTACTCCAATCCAGTCACGAAAGAGCAATATACCATCAGAGTCATACACTTGACATTTCATCGTATGGAGACCTCGGTATAGTGTCGACTCCGGTATCTCGACCGTGGATACGGGGTGAAAAGACCGATTATATTTGCTTACTTTTTCTTTTCGGAGATATCTAACAACGCCCTCTTGCTCAACATCCCTCTCATCCTCAGGCGTTATGGGGCCGTGGTTAGTTTTTCTAAACACTACTTTAAGTGGAAACTTCAGTCTGTTGTTTGTTCTTGAACGAACCACGAAAGATAAAGAAATATCTGGCCCTAGGAACCTAGAAGCAGATATATATTCCTGCTTACTTCCATTCTCTATCGAATAACATTTGTAATCTATCTCCGTATGGTCCCTTACGGAGCCACTACAAATTTTCTCCCTAAAGCTTCTGGGAAGAGCAGAGAACTCTAAACTCTTATCGTAAGACAACTGCCTCATTTTGTAATTCAGAGGATTACCATCAGCATCCGTAATATTTGGACTTACTACTGGCAAACTCTCTTTCCCATCTCCACGATCACGAGTTTTTATCGTAGAATATTTCTCTGGCCAGTAGACAAAATCCAACAATCCCTGACCAAGCATTGTTTGATTCTTTCCTGCCAACCCTTGAAGCTTGGACGCCATATCGACCGGAAGTCCTGTCGCCGAAACCTCACCTACATTGCTATATCCAAAACTTCCCCATAAGACTTCTTCATCATTTCCAAAATCACAACCTACCCTAAACCCGAAATCTTTTGCATCCAAGCCTTTCCTTTCCATCCAAGGTTTAATGCTGCCTTCTAAGATTGCCCGTAAAGTTACTGAACAGTTAATTGCATCTGCTACTGCATCTTCTTTTTGTGTAGATCTGCCGCCAAAAAATGCCATAACGGCGTCGCCCATCAACCTATGTATGTGTCCATCAAATGACCTAATGGTTTCAACACATGTCTGAATTACAGCATTTTTAAATTGGTAGACAAACTCCAACGGATACAGAAGCGAAAGCCTTGTTGAGCCTTTAATATCAACAAATATCGTACAGGTATAATGTTTCTGGGTAGTATTGGTGCCCTCAAGAGATATAAAATCTGGATGAGTTCCAATGGCAGAACTATTTAAACCGGGTTTACCAAAAATCGGTCTAATTTTCGATTGAATCAAAAATTCTTCCTGTGGCCCAGAAGGTAAGCCAGAGAATTCTTCACTTATTTGCTTAGAGTCCAATGCCTCCATAGACTCTGATTTAGCAACAGCTGTGGTAGAACGATTTCTAACTGCCTCGAACATTTGATCAAACGTATTTTCAATACTATCCATGTTCAGCCCGCTCCATTCAGTATCAATAAAAACAAAGAAACAGCGAGCATTGGCACAACACCATAAATAGCGATATTCACTGCGATCTTCAATAATCTAAACTTCTCACTTACAATTTCTGCCACCATAAAGGTCTGCTTAGATAAATCCTCTATAATTTCATCAGAGGTTGCTTCTTTAATTTTATTAACATATCCGTCAGCGCCGTTATCAGTCGCACAGACATCACCAAAGAAGATCATAGATTTATAGTTTTTATCTGTTTTGGTGTTTGGGAAAACCACTCGGAGAAGGTTTACAGCCGTTAGTATTGATAAAAGTATTGTGAATAAAGAAAACGCAGAGGCGAGGTAATACAAATAATCACAATCAGACCCTGAGGGCTCTGTGAGAATTATTCGTATCGATAAACCAAGTATGATCGCAGCAATGAATGACATCAGCAGACCGACCTTGAAGTTGGTGGTCCCGATATAATGGTCATACCTTTTTATGATGTCGGATAAAAACGCGTACTTATCCTCAAAATCATCTTCTTTCAAACCATTCTCCCTAATCTATGGTGAGCGAGGATATAACGTTTGAGCTAAGCGGCGCGGCTTTAGCCGCGTCCGGTGGAGGCCGAAGGCCGGAACGA
>JAIULZ010000242.1 GCA_022565805.1 Balneolales bacterium | reverse complement strand
CTGATCAAAAATAAAACCGGAGCTTAGTTACTCTAATCGAGGATTTTATTTTTGACCCAAGGAAGAAGACGGGCAAAAGAGTGGTTTTGCAAAGCCTTCTTCTACAGAAATATGACTGTTAGCACCTCGCCCGAGAGTAGCAAAACATAAGCGGGCGTAAGAGTACAACAAACTCTTGCATCGTGACGGTTACCTAAGAAATAGCTACATAAGCCTATTTGATAAACGTTGAAATTAATTCAACAGATTAGTACTTCTAAAAGCGATAGAGTTTTATTTCCCCGTGCGAAAGCATTTAAGATTGAGGTGCTATCAGCAATAACTCATCTTTATAACGTGAGATTGATCTATTTATGGGAATGTTTCCGAGCTTGTAGTGCAAATAAATTAAGTCTAAAAGTTTTTTTAAAACTCTTTAAGCTTAGGTTTAATATTACCATATATAAACCAATACTTCTTATTGTTGGATGGACAGAAACATATTATCCCAAAATTCTGCGATTAACTATCGTTAATATAATAAATTCGAACAGATTAAATCTTAAAGGGCTTAGATTTAAACAAGTTGTTTGCTAGTTGACCTTTTAAAAGTATTAAAAAACGTTCTGATTCTACCTTGTAATTAAATCCTTATGAGTTTCATAACGCGCTTCAAATAAGTTAATTATTGCCGTAATTTTAGTTCTTTCTGAACAGCAGGCATTACTTTTGTACCAAGAAGTTCAATGCCATTTAAAAAGTCGGAATGCAGAATATGGCCTACATCCATTTGGAAAAAATGTCGGTCATGCCCTAATTGCTCATGCAAAGTTAGTATGCGATCCGCTATCTCTTCCGGACTCCCCGCAAATAAGGCTCCACCGTTTGAAGTATCCGTATCGTATTGGTTTCTGCCAGGCGGGGCAAATCCTCTCACCTTTCCCAAATCTTTCATTACCTGATGCCATGCAGGCCACCATAAGTCTTTTGCTTTTTGACTATCGGTGTGTACAAAACCCGGACTTGCAACCGAAACCCGAATATTGGATGCATCAGCTCCGCTTGCTGTTGCAGTTTGGCGATAGAGATCGGCGAGCGGGGCAAATCGTGCAGGTTGACCGCCAATTATGCCGTAAGAAACAGGTAAGCCAAGCTGTCCCGCCCGTACCGATGAACCCGGGTTGCCGCCGGTTCCAAGCCAAACTCGAAGCTTTCCTCTGTCGGGCCGTGGAACAATAATAGCCTCATCAAGTGGAGGCCTGAATTTTCCTTTCCAGCTAATTGGTCCGTCGGTGTCATTTATCCGAAGTAAAAGCTCAAGTTTTTCTGCATAAAGCGCATCATAATCCCGTAAATGGTAGCCAAAAAGGGGGAAAGATTCCGTTGAGGAACCTCTGCCTGCTATAATTTCTGCACGTCCGCCCGAAAGCGCGTCGAGCGTGGCATATTGCTGATATACTCGAACCGGATCTTCTGTGCTAAGAACCGTTACCGAGCTTCCAAGCCGAATATTTCGTGTTTTAGCGGCTGCCGCACCAAGAATAACAGATGCCGCAGATGCCGGCATGTCTTCGGTATGATGTTCCCCAATTCCAAAAAAATGTAGTCCAACCTGATCTGCAAGCACTATGGCTTCCAGTATGTTTCGCATGGCGCGGGCTGTATTTACCGGCTTGCCGGTAGAAGGGTCAAGCGATCTTGTTGCAAAGCTGTAAACGCCAATTTCCATTATTATATCAATTTATTAATAGCTAAAACTAAACCATCGTCCCAAGATTAATGCTTTAAGCATAGCATCAGTACGGTAAAGAACTTTTTGGTTTGCAATGCTTGTTTAAACAAATATGCAAATTCAATCATTCGCAAATCCAATTTCTATATCATCAGATTTTGATACGTATATTGTTATCGTAAATTTGATCACTACAATTGAATATTTTGTTATTGATTCAACGAAAAGATGGGCATAAGAGTTGCTTTTTACAGTTTTCACCTGTTAAGCTTTCAAATCTTTTTTATTACAGGGTGAAGGGGATCTTGATCAGACAGCCTTCATTATTCTAATGTGGACTTATATCATCTGAAATGTAGTTTTTCCGAAAACAGGATGATGTTTTATTAATTAGCGTATACTTATGAATTATACATACTTGTTGTTATTGGCAGCATGTTTTTTTGCTGTGTCCTGCTCTGTTGAACACAAAGCAGATCTTATACTCACAAGCGGGATAATCGTCACAATGGATGATGAACAGCCTGAAGTTCAGGCCATTGCCATTAAGGATGGCCGGATTGTAGCCGCTGGTACAAATCAGGAAATGAGCACCTACCGTACCCGAAGAACAAAAGTGCAGGATTTGGGCGGAGCATTTGTAACTCCGGGTTTTATTGAAGGTCATGCCCACTTTACGGGTTTGGGCGCCGGACAGCTTCAGCTCGATTTGCTTGGGGTAGAAAGCTGGCAGGAAATTGTCGAAATGGTTAAGGAAGCTGTAAGCAATGCAGAGTATGGAGAGTTGATTTTAGGACGTGGCTGGCATCAGAACGATTGGAAAAATCCGCCAGAGAGAATCGTAGGGGACCTTCCTCATCACGATAAGCTGAGCGCGATTTCACCTAATAACCCTGTGATTTTACGTCATGCGAGTGGTCACATGCGTATGGCAAATGCTAAAGCTATGCAGCTAGCCGGAATAACTTCTTCGACAGCAGACCCGACAGGTGGAGAAATTGTGCGGGACGAAAACGGTGAAGCCGCTGGTCCGTTCCGGCAGAGAGCCATGGATTTTCTCATGGAGTTGGAGCAAAGCTGGGAGCCCGATATGGAAGAAATCGTGCGTTTGGCTTCTTATGAATCTCTTCGAAACGGAATAACGACCTTCGGGGATGCAGGAACCCCGGTACGCGAAATTTTTTCTCTGAAGGATGTGCATCAGAAGCAGCCTTTGCCTATTCGACTGCATCTGATGGTACGGGATGATAATGACCAAATGCGCGCTTCTCTTCCTGAATTGGCCGGTCAAATTCCCGGAGACCCATTTTTTGCCGTTAGCGGAATCAAAAAAGCAATTGATGGCGCCCTTGGAACCCACGGAGCATGGATGCTTGAGCCTTATGAAGACATGCCGGGCCGCTCCGGATTTAATACAACGCCGCTCGATGAAATTAAAGAAGCCGGAGAGCTTGCACTAAAGCATCAGCTGCAGCTCGCTGTACATGCAATTGGCGACAGGGGAAACAGAGAAGCCCTGGATTTATATGAGGCACTATTTACGGCGCATAGTCTTAACGGGAATGATTTGCGTTGGAGAATTGAGCACACTCAGAATTTACATCCGAGAGATATTCCCCGGTTTAATGAGCTTGGCGTTATCGCCTCTATGCAGGGTATTCATGCGACCTCAGACGGCAGCTGGGTAGCGCAGCGTATTGGCGAGCAGCGGGCAAGGAGAGGCGCCTATGTATGGAGAAGTCTGCTTGATGCGGGCGTGCTAATCATTAATGGAACCGATGCTCCGGTGGAGCGACTTAATCCAATTCCAAGTTTTCATGGGTCTGTAACGCGTCAGCTTCCCGACGGCAGCTTGTTTTTTCCTGAGCAGAGAATGAGCCGGATGGAAACGCTTAAAAGCTACACGAGTAATGCAGCCTATGGGATTTTCCGCGAAGAAGATTTGGGTAAGATTAAAAAAGGATATCTGGCCGATTTTACGGTTTGGAGCAAAAACTTGCTACAGGCAACAGAAGATGAGCTGATGGACACCGTTCCGTTAATGACGATTGTTCACGGTGAAATTCGATACCGTAATTCTGAGGCAAAGTGAGGAAAGGTATTCAGCGATCAGACGAAGCATCGGTAATGCCCTACAGGGTGAGTTATCAAACCGCTCCATGCTGGAAACGCCGTAAGGCTGCTGTGGTAAATGTTTGGAGAAAAGATGGGAAAATACCTATCAGGTAAGATCTTTCAAGATCAATGCAAATAAATCACTGATGAGGTGTTGAAATCACGTTAGTTGTCGGGCAAAATCGCATTTCGCGAAGGATGCAGAAAACCTGTCTACTGGCTGTGCGCCCACCGGCATACAAGTGAGGAGAGGGCTGTGTGGTCACCATCCCCGGAATGAATTCCGGGCTTACACCATCGGTCGTGCCTGTCGGCACTGTCCTTAGCTGTCTGATGAGGTGGATGGCTGGTGTGTGGGTATAAATATTCAGACAAAAAGAAGCATTGCGCTCTTAGCCGGTATTTTTTCTTAAAAAGTATCAGAAACAATAGTTTTTATCTGCTCATAAGCATGGAATCCAGCAGTGCCGTGAGGCACGACCAGGTCTTGTAAGCCCGGATTTTAATCCGGGTGCAACAAGCCCTCCTGAGCTATGAAT
>JAIULZ010000241.1 GCA_022565805.1 Balneolales bacterium | reverse complement strand
CCGTGTAACACTGTGCCACCTATACGTAACACGCCAACGCCCCAAAACCCATAAAATGCCACAAAACCCATCACCCAAAGAAAAATCTGCGACATTCGCTGGACAAAAAGAAAAACCCTTACCGCTGCTTGTTGATTTCCATTTTTTCTGCGAAATAATCACAGAAATCCCGCAGGTCTCCGGCGATTCGCTCATCTTTGGTGGATGTCTCCAGAGTGTCGGCCATGGTTGTGAGGGTTTCGAAGAAAAAAAGCTTCATTTCATCTACGGTCATGTCTTTAGTCCACAAATCCAGCTTCAGGGTTTGCTTGTGATCATTATCCCAAAGGGAAAGCAGCATGGCTCTGCAGTTGGCGGGACGATCCAGGCCAGCATCTTCGGCTTTCCAGGTTATTTTCTCGGGTACGTTTTTGTCGTCTAGCTCAATGGCTATATCAATGTTTTTTTTTGTTGGCATAAGAAAAATTATCTGACCAAAGGGTAGTGCCGGTTTTGGTCTACTGTTTATTTAGTTAATGTTTGAAATTTGTAGCTCTGGCCTCATGTACTTAGGTCATCATTTAATCCTCAGTCCTTGCAGTATGTTCGAAGCTGATCGAGCGATTCCTGAAAATCGGCCGGAAGGGGCGAGTCGTATAATACAGGTTTTCCATTTTCGGGATGGTTAAAACCAAGCGTTTTAGCGTGAAGGCACTGTCGCCCCATAAGACTAAAGATTTTTTCGAACATGGTTTTCCGGAATCCGGTATTAGAGCCAAAGCGAACCGAGGCGCCACCGTATGTTTCATCGGCGAGCAACGGATGACCAGCATGAGAAAAATGAACGCGAATCTGATGCGTCCGGCCGGTTTCAAGCTGTATTTCGACCAGCGAAAGATAATCGAAATGTTCCAGAATTTTGTAATGAGTTACCGCCCGCTTGCCTCTGTCTCCATCGAGTACAGCCATCAGCTTTCGGTCTTTGGTGCTTCGGCCAATACGACCGTCGAAGCTGCCCTTTTCTTCAGGACGTCCCCACACTATCGCCTGATACGTGCGCTGAATGGAGTGGTCGGCAAATTGCCGCGCTAAATACTGATGAGCAAAGTCGTTTTTTGCGACCACAAGTAAACCGCTTGTGCCTTTGTCGATGCGGTGCACAATGCCGGGCCGGTCGTCTTTCTGACCCGTGGCCGATAATTCGTCTCCGGCGTGATGCAGAAGCGCGTGCACCATCGTTCCGGTCCAGTTCCCGAATGCGGGATGTACTACCATATCGGCCGGTTTGTTGATAACAAGCAGGCTGTCGTCTTCATGAATAATATCGAGCGGGATGTCTTCCGGCTCGAGCTCCGGTTTTTGGGGTTTCAGGACTTCAACCCGGATTTCATCACCCGGTTGAACGATGTATGCAGGTTTGGTGGGATGGCCGTTTACAAGCACACGATTTTCCGCAATGGCTTTTTGTACCTTACTTCGGGTTGCGTTTTGCACCATTTCGGTAAGGTAGCGGTCAATGCGAACCGGGGTGTTTTGACCGGAAGCTACCCTGAGCTCAATCAGCTGAGGTACTTTTTCGTATGGATCTTTTTTGCCGGTATCGCTCATAGGCTGCCGCGCATTTGGTTAATTACCGTGTACCAGCTCGTCGCGGTAGGCATGGAAAATGGCTTCATCTACGGTTGATACCGGTATTATTTCCAGTCCTTCCTTAATTTTGTCCGGAATTTCGCTAAGGTCGGGCTCATTGTCTTTTGGAAGCAGCACTTTGCTAAGCTTGTTGCGCTGTGCGGCCAGCAGCTTTTCGTTTAAACCGCCGATAGCCAAAACCTCGCCCCGGAGGGTAATTTCGCCCGTCATGGCCACATCGTGACGAACTCTTTTGCCAGTTATGAGCGAAAGTATGGCCAGAACCATTGCCATGCCCGCACTCGGACCATCTTTGGGGATGGCGCCTTCGGGTATGTGAATATGAATTTCGTGCTTCTCGAAAAACTCGGGATTAATGCCATATTTGGCCGCATTGGAGCGAATGTAGGTTAGCGCGGCCTGTGCCGATTCTTTCATTACATCGCCCAGCTGACCAGTTAGCTTAAAGTTTTGCTTCCCGATCATGGTCGCTACGTCGATTTGCAGAATTGCGCCTCCGGTGCTGGTCCATGCCAGACCGTTTACGCTGCCGGGCTTATCCTGCCGGTCGGGCGAACGGTCGCGGTACTTGGCCACGCCCAGAAGCTCTTCTACAAGAGCCGCGTTTACTTTAAATATATCGGCCTTTTCACCTTTTGCTTCCAGAGTTACCCGCTTACGGGCAA
This sequence comes from Balneolales bacterium, assembly GCA_022565805.1. Lineage (GTDB taxonomy): Bacteria > Bacteroidota > Rhodothermia > Balneolales > Cyclonatronaceae > Cyclonatronum. The sequence continues at coordinate 2,104 of JAIULZ010000241.1, read as the reverse complement.
CTTTCCGGCATACGGCGGCAAGCTGCTGCTCGAGCGTTCGCACCCCGGCTTCGGAGGTGTAGTTACGAATAATGTGAAGAATGCCTTCTTTGTGAAATCGAATCTGAGAATTTTTAAGGCCGTGTGATTTCAGGATTTTCGGGATGAGATGGCGTTTTGCGATCTCAATTTTATCATGCTCGAGATAGCCCGGCAGATTTATGATTTCCATACGGTCGAGCAGTGCCGGCTGTATAGAGGAGGCTACGTTGGCGGTGGCGATAAACATCACCCTCGACAGGTCGTAGTCCATATCCAGATAGTGGTCGTTAAACGAGTTGTTTTGCTCGGGATCAAGAACCTCGAGTATGGCCGAGGAAGGATCGCCGCGGTAGTCGTTGCCCACTTTGTCTATTTCATCCAGAATCATTACCGGGTTTACCGTGCCGGCTTTGCGCATGCTTTGTATGATGCGGCCGGGCATGGAGCCGATATAGGTGCGCCGGTGACCGCGAATTTCGGCTTCGTCGCTTACCCCGCCCAGACTGATGCGCACGGTTTTACGATTGAGGGCAGTAGCAATAGATTTTGCCATAGATGTTTTTCCCACGCCCGGAGGACCCACAAAACAAAGAATCTGTCCCTTCAGGTTTTCCACCAGATTTAGCACGGCAATATGCTCCAAAATCCGGTCTTTGGCTTTTTCGAGGCCGAAATGCTCTTCATCCAGTATTTTTTGAACCCCGTTTATATCCAGATTGTCGGGCGAAACCGTGCTCCAGGGAATGCTCGTAACCCAGTCGAGGTAGTTGCGACCTACCCCGTACTCGGGCGACATTTGGGGAGTTTTTTTAAGGCGCTCCAATTCTTCCATCGCTTTATCGAGCGCTTCTTTCGGCATGCCCGCAGTTTCGATTTGCTCTTTTAGCTTTACCAGATCGGGATCGGCAAAGTCGCCTTCATCCAGCTCTTCCTGCAGGGCTTTTATTTGCTCCTGAATAAAAAAGCGGCGCTGTGTTTCCTGGATCTCATCCTGCACTTTTTCATTAATTTCGGAACTGACTACCTGAAGCTCCAGCTCGCGGCTAACTTTTGCGTACAGCAGCTTGTATTGGGCTTCCAGATCCTCGAGCTCTAAAAATCGCTGCTTTTCGGTGAAATCAAGGTCGAGGTGAGAAACCATCAAAAATAAATTCTGACGCTCGTCTTCGCCGTTGTCGAAACCGGTTAAGACTTCCTCAGGAAGATCCTGATTCATAAGGACGAACTTCTCGAATTTCTCGCGGGTTTTGCGGATCAAGGCCTTCAGGCGGTCGGCTATGCGTTTGGGTTTTTCGTATTCGACCCGATCTATGTGCGCATTGAGGATGCCGTTGGTGGTTTCGAATTTACTAACCCGCGCCGGACCAAGCCCAGTAACTAAAACCTTGATAAGGGAGTTCGGCAGTCGGAGGATTTGCGAAATCTGACCAATCATACCCGTTTTGTATAGGTCTTTCGCCTGCGGATCGTCGGTTTCGGCATTTTTTTGTCCGGCCAGAAAAAGCAAGTGGTCTTGTTCTATGGCTTTGTTAACGGCGGCAAGCGAATTTTCTCTTCCCACCAGAATGGGAAACATAGTGCCGGGGTAAACAATAGTATCTCTTAATGGCAAGACGGGCAAACAGTCGGGCGTATCTTCGGGAATGCTAACATCAGAAAGATTGCGGAGGTCTTGCTTTTCAACTTGGGTCATACGGTAAAGAGATTGAAATCGAAATGATTAAAAAAAAGATAAAATAAGTACTGCTATCTTGAAAATGGGCGAGAAGGTGCGTAAATCCAGATTAGAAGGCTTCGAAAAACGTCTATCATTAAAATAAACAGCAAAGCATAACAAAGTAATATAAAAAGTCTGGTTTAGTATAGTCCGATTCTGATTCTGATTCTGATTCTGATTCTGATTCTGATTCTGATTCTGATATAGTCTTTGTAGCCGCCCTCAGCAGAGTAAACCACTAAGATAAGGCTTTAGACCCAGCGTTTGCAAAAATCCTTTATTCAGGATTCAGGTATCAGGTATCAGGTAGCAGCAATTAACAATTAACAATGCGGATTTCTGCTTAGTACGCCATCAAATAGCCAG
>JAIULZ010000240.1 GCA_022565805.1 Balneolales bacterium | reverse complement strand
GCCCCCAAGGATTCATTTTTCCGCAGAATCGGGCACTTCAAATGTTAATTAGCCCCCTTTTTAGTTGTTGATCATTTTGTAATTGTATACATTTTCGAATTAAAACAGAACAAACATGAGTCAAAGTTTATTAACCTACAGTATTCACAAATAATGGCTTAATGAGTGTATAACCAAGTCCTTCGATTAGATAGGTCATATGAGGTATAAGGTTCTGTTTCCTGATGAAGTTGAAAATACAATTACAAATATAGTTACCCACCCAGATTCCGGAACTATTTTAACTGATTTAGACCTACAGATTTTATCAAACCTTTTCCACTTTGGGCTTATCTGCAACGTATCGGAAAATCTGGCTACTATTAATGCAATTATGCACCTGCTGAGCCGAAAACCGAGTTATTTGAAAGCAGATATGAGCGTAGCAATGTAAATCCTGGCTAAAGTTTTTTAATTCAGGAATCAGATCCGATAATCTATTTGTATGAATGGGTTCAGGCTGATTGCTCAAAGCTCAGTACACCAGGCCATTAGCATAAATGCAATGCCGTTTAAACTTCCTTTTCAGCATTTTTTTACTCAAAAATAAAGAATAGCATTTCCTATGCCCGTTACATATAAAAAACTAAATGATTTTGTGAGTCTCCTTAATCCCGAGGAGAATCAAATTTTGAATATGACCAACGAAGAAGCCGAAGAACGCGTGCTTTCGGGCGACCCGCAGCGGGTTCGTGAAATCGAAGGCAGCTTCGCTTTAGTGGTTAAAGATCAGCAGCAGGTCTCTATGGCGCGGTCTATCAGCCGGCCTTTACGCTACTTTATGGCCAAACAGGTGGCCGGTCCGCTTTTAATTGTCGCTGAGCGGATAGACGAGATCTATGCCTACCTGAAGAGCCTCGATCTGCATCATCAGTTTAATCCGGCCTATACGCGCATGGTGCCCGCGCATTACGTAACAAGGCTTAATGTAATCGGTTGCCCTGACCCGAATCCCGATTATGAGCGCTATTTTGTTCCCGAACGCAACGTGCTTCCCGCTGATCTCGACGAAATTGGCAGGGCATACGTGGGCGCAATGGCTAATGAATGCATCAAATGGCTGGAAAAAATCCCTGAAGATGAGCCGATTGGTGTTTTGTTTTCCGGCGGTATCGATAGCGGCTCTGTTTTTCTTATGCTGTATCATACGCTGCTTAAAATGGGTAAGTCTCCTTCGCGGCTTAAAGCATTTACGCTTTCGGTAAACAACGGACCCGATGCCGGACAGGCACGGGCGTTTCTGGAGCACTGCAAGCTTGAGGTTTTCCATGAAATTGTAGAAGGCGAACTGGATGATCTTGATTTCAGAAAGGCCATTGAAATTATCGAGGATTATAAACAGCGGGATGTCGAGGCAGCAACCACTACGCTCGCACTCGTTAAGTTAATCCGTAAACGATACCCAAACTGGAAGTTCCTCGCCGACGGCGATGGGGGCGACGAAAACCTCAAAGCCTACCCGATTGAGGAAAACCCGGAGCTTACGATTCGCAGCGTGTTAAGCAATCCCGTTCTGTATCACGAAGGCTGGGGGGTTGATAAAATAAAGCATTCGCTTACGTACTCGGGTGGTCAGTCGCGGGGTGCGGTTCGCACATGGGCACCGGCAAAACATTTCGGCTTTAAAGGGTTTAGCCCGTATGCGCTGCCCAACGTTATTCAGGTATCGGAGGGCATTCCGTTTATTGAGCTCACCAACTGGGAGCACGAAAAATTGTACCAACTGAAAGGTGAAATCGTGCGACGGGGCGTTAAGCTGCTCACTGGTATTGACATGCCTATAAATCCCAAAAGGCGTATGCAGGAAGGCGTTGTGCACACCGCCGACTTCAGCCGCGTTTTTGCCGATAGCGAGCATACTTACCGAAGATATTTCCAATCGCTCTATGCCTGACACAAAAGTCATTAGAGAAAAACGAGGGCCGAAAGAAACGCTTGATCCCTTTCGGCCCTATCATATTCTACACGAAGAAGAGCGCTGGCCCGACGGACGCCTGCTGCGCACAAATACTATTTTTCTTGCCAACCGCGAGTGCCCGTTTACCTGCACAATGTGCGATTTATGGCGACATACGCTTCCTCATAAAAAAACTCCTGCGGGCGCTATTCCTGCACAAATTCGATACGGACTTCAAAACTTACCGGATGCCGATGTTGTAAAGCTTTACAATAACGGCAATTTCTTCGACACCAAGGCCATCCCCAAAAACGAATATACCGAGATTGCGCAGCTTTGCTCCCGATTTGAAAAAGTGGTGGTCGAGAATCATCCGCTGCTATGCGGCGAGTTGGTATCCAATTTTGCGTCTTTACTAAAGGGCGAGCTACAGATTGCAATGGGTCTGGAAACCATTCATCCCGTAGCACTTGCGCGGCTAAATAAGCAAATTTCGGAAAAGGACATTCGAAAAGCAGCTTCTTTTTTACGAGATTATTCGATTTCCATGCGCGGTTTTGTTCTTTTTAATCCTCCGTTCATTATTGGCGAAGAAGAAAATCATTTCTGGTGCACACAAACTGCCGAGCTTGCTTTTGAGCTCGGTTTCGATTCGGTTGCCATCATCCCAACACGCGGAGGCAATGGAATTATGGAAACCCTGCAAGCCAATGGCGACTTTGTGCCCCCTCGTTTTACTGCCTTTGAGCGGGTTTTTGATGATATTTTCCGGTCTCCGAATAAAAGCGGCTGTGTTACAGCAGATCTTTGGGATATCGATCGCCTGAATAAGCACTCTGAGCCAAATTTCGAACAGCGCATAAAGCGACTCGAAACCATGAATCTTAGCCAAAGCTGGGTTGTTGCAGTGCCGGAAAACTTGCAAAATTGATTTACTCCGTTTGACACAAGATCCTGAATTGTGAACCTTCCAGCTTATTTTGTAATAAAATAGCGTGATATTTTTCTTTTGTCTGATATCTGCCATTTTATGAATGTGCATTTTCTACGATTTTAATATTCTTAGAAGGTTTTGAAAACTTTCTATTTTGACCGCATCCAACGTCGGAGCAAAATTAAAACCAGAGCATAGGTTATCTACTCGAGGATTTTATTTTTACTCCAATCAGGAAGGCGGGCAAAAAGTGGTTTCGCAAAGTCTTCTCCTGACAAAGAAAATGCTAATACATGACTTGCCAAGCTTTGTCACATTTAACTTAACGGAGACCTTATGAAACCTCACATCAATAAAGAGCAGCCGGATTCGACTCAAAACGCATCACCCGAAAAAAAACCTACAAAGCAGCGTGAACTATCTCGGCGGAATTTTATGAAAAGCGGAGCTCTGGGTCTTGCCGGTCTTGCGGCGGCGACTGTAACGCCATCGGCTGTTTCGGCTTCTTCGCGTGAAACAACCGGCGCCAACAAAGAGTATTCGGGCAAAGTAGTGCTGATTACCGGCGGAACATCGGGAATTGGAGAAGCAGCCGTGCGCCTTTTCGCGGAGGCGGGTGCCGATGTGTATTTCTGCGGCAGGCGCGAAAATCTGGGAGCTGAAGTTGAGGCCTCGGTTCGCCGAAGTGGCGGAAAAGCGAGCTATATCCGGGCCGATGTACGCGAGGAAGAGCAGGTTAAACGCTTTACAGATACGATTGTTGAGCGGGCCGGGAAAATTGATATTGCTTTTAACAACGCCGGCATCGAAGGACCATCCGGCAGTTTCGACCGAATTGAAACAGCCGGAACAATGGGATACGACGATCTCATTCTTACAAACATAAACGGGGTAGTTTACAGCATGCGTTATCAGATTCCCGTAATGAAAGAGCAGGGCAGCGGAGTTATCGTAAACGTGGGCTCCATGCTATCGCATCGCGGATCGGCAGCCTGGGGCGCATACGCGGCAAGTAAACACGCGGTAATCGGGCTTACCCGTTCTGCGGCAGCCGCACATGCAGCAGATGGAATTCGGGTACTGAGCCTGTCCCCGGGCGGTACCGAAACGGAGCTTTTACGCAGATTTATGGGCGGCAGTCTTCAAAATGCAGGCAGAAATAGCCCGATGGGTCGCATTGCGCAGCCAAAAGAAGTGGCGGCCATTGTGCTTAGCATGTGCAGGGAAACCAATCTTTTCCTAAATGGTGATGATATCAAAGCCGACGGTGCCTCGTCGGCCTGATTTTCTGTCTCATAATTATTAGTTTTTTGCTAACCCTCTTTCGAGATTCTGAATTAAACTTCCTTTTCATTATTGAGCTGCAGTTTTTGCGCCATTGGCGTTTTTTGTTAAAAACAAAACCGCTACTTAATGGAGTTCTTTGAAACCTTTGTTTCTACGAAACTGATCCAAAAGTTAATTTCTGATGAGGAATACCGTCTGCTTCAATTACAGTTGTAGGTTAGGCCAAAATTCGGCGTTGTTATTAAAGGAAGCAGTGGCATCCGAAAACTGAGATGGGGCGGGTCAGGGCGTGGGAAACGAGGTGGCATCCAGGTAATTTATTAGAAGGCTTTGAAAAACCTTCTATTTTGTTCGTATTCGACGCCGGAGCAA
>JAIULZ010000239.1 GCA_022565805.1 Balneolales bacterium | reverse complement strand
TTTGCTCCGGCGTCGAATACGAACAAAATAGAAGGTTTTTCAAAGCCTTCTATTACGTGTGCATTTTCTTTGTAGAAATGCTGTATATACAGAAAAAATTTAGCAAAAAATAAAAATGCTCAATTCTTGAATTAAGGTGGTGCAAATGAAGTATGAAAACCATTGCCGGCGGTTTATTCTTAAAAGCATGTTTATTTTTAATTATAGCAGTATAAAGCTTGAAAAAGATCACTTAGATTCAAAAAGTAAACGCTTATCCAACGCCATACAACTTATTATGAACAGGCATTGCGAAGCCTTTACATACCCTTCTTTTCCCGGAATAACTATAAAATTTCATGATATAGGCAAAATGTCATTCATTTATAAAATTGTCTCGGCGTATAATTAGGACAAATCTACTATTTTTAACGAGAGTTCGGTATAAATTTTTTGTATTTGAAGACCAGAAAATACCCAGCTACGTCAAAAGTATAATTGATTCCGGTTAGACTTAAATTCAAAGTTTATTTTAAATTAATGAACTCAGAATTCTTCGTGTAGCTTCGTTTCCTGTTCTCTTCGCGGCCAAAAACTTGTTTATTTTGCAGCGAAGGCTCAAAGACTGAAAGGTGTATGAAGTTAAATTCAATTTTTAAGGCATTTATAAATCAAATGTGTCTTTTAAGACAGCCCCGGCTCCTCATTACGAAAGAGGGGGGGGGGTTCTAATTCTTAAATCGAACTCACGTCATTTTAAATCTATTTAAACCTTAACTCCTGAGAGTGAAAATAAATTTGTATCTGAGAAAATAATAACTGAATTAATTTAAAGGTTGCATTATTTACCTAAAATGAAAGTGATTTTTCATTAACAGCGTTCATATTTTGGACAAATTTAGTTAAATAAATGGTTAAACGAGGGATTTCTAAAAACGATTGTCAAGATACTGTTTGAAGCGGATATTGAAAGTATATCAAATGTATATACCAATGGTGTAAACAAAAAAACGAATAAATTTTTGATGGCTGTTTACGGGGCGATTCCCACGCAGTAGAGATTGTCATTAGACTGCGTTTTATTAGAACTGATTTACCTAAAAACCAAATGTCCCGGTGAATGAAGCAAGTTAATTAGATACGGGAGAGAGAGAAGGGCTTAGTTATTTGTAATTATTCTAAATATATTAAAAAGCGCTTTTTTGAATCAAAAAGATAGATAATTATCAAAATGCTTATTAATCTTAGCGTATCACAAATTCTAATGTAATTTTTAATTATGGTTGAAATAAGGCCCGTCGATTGGGCTAACATCGAAACCCACTATCAGTGGAATAACGACCCCGAACTACATTATTTTGATTCGGATTACCCCCATTCTAAAGAGAGTTTTCAAGCCTTTACCCAAAGGCTTAAAGAAATTGACGAAGGCGAGTTCAGCACAGTCAGTATTATGGAAATTTATCATAGTGAAGATAAAAAGCTGATTGGCATAGTAGATATTCATGGCATTGATTTCATCAACAATCGCTGTTTTCTGGAGTGTACGATAGCCGACAAGTCTTACCGTGATCAGGGATTGGGTACGCAGGCATTCAAACTCGCCATGGAGTACTGCTTTAACACATTAAATATGAATAAGGTGATGTCTTCTGCCTTCGATTTTAATGAGAAGTGGATTCGGATTTTGTCTAATCTGGGTTTCAAAGAAGAAGGCAGATTGCGTGAGCATGCCCTTAAAAATGGAAGTTACTCCGATAAGCTTATGTTCGGAATGCTTAAAGCGGAATACAAATCGAATAAAGAGCTCGTGCTGGAAACAAACTAATTTTAAAACGAGCGAAGATTATTTCTGCTGTATGCAAGCAGATTAGAGGCGATTTTCCTGCTTTATGCATCAGTATTATTATGCCTGTTAGGGCTTCATCATTATATTTTCATCATAGCACTGAGGGTGACTCTTTGAAGGGAGTCACCTTTTTTTTGGAAAGGGCTTAGCTATACTTGCTAAGCAAAAACCTGTCTGACCGGCTGACTAACTTATTCGCACCATGCAATTTAAGTGCCCCGGAACTTGACGTAGAGCAGGAATACATCACCTGTGGAAAATTAAGCAAGCGAAAGTTTCAGAGCGCGTCGTCGGGTTCATCTGTTTCGTAAGGGCTATAAATACCGTAATCGTTGGGATCGTATTCGGCCATATTGAAGAAATATTCCCACGCCATCTTGCTTTCTCCTTTCTCATTAACCCAATTGATATGGCTCTGTTTAATAAGACCAACAATGCGTTTGGCGTAATCTTTACGATCATTTAAATCCTTTATGCGTGGCAGAGCTTCTATCATAAGCTCAAGATTGTAGCCGCAGTCCAGATCTTTGGGTTTTTTTGAGTCGATAAACATACTTTTGAATATTTATTTGTTAGGATGAATTTGTATAGATTCAACTATGCGATATGTGAAATAACCACAATTGAACCGAAATTTTGTCAGTTTTGCTTTGTTGATGTATGCATAAACACTTAAAAACGGGCCAGCCGGAAAACGCCACGGTGTAGCTCAGAAGCCTGTATTTTATCGGCACCGTTATAGTAGAAACGCAAGATATCGCCATAGCTCCAGCCTGCTTCTGCCAAACCAAGCGCGCCCCATTGGCACAATCCTAAGCCATGGCCCATACCCTTACCTTTAAAAATATAGGAATTATTTTCTTTGCTCATTTCAAAAAAAGTGCTTCGCAATGCCATAGTGCCATAGGTCTGGTTAAACCGAAGCCTGAACTGATTAGCCTGTATTTCATCGGTCTTGCCGTCTCTGATAACCAAAATAGTGCCTGCCCGTCCGCCGTTATCATTTTTTAACCCTGTGATGTCTTCTATGCCGAAGAGTCTGTGCAGTTCGCTTTTTTCGACCGTAAAATTCCAACGAAAATGAGGGGAAGCAGAACAGCTGCCCCGGTCTGAAACTCCGCGGAGATAGGGTAGTGCGTTTCCACTCCAAACCGATTCGTTCGGGCTCGTTTGTCCACCGCATGTGCTGTGGAAAGCGGCTAGTATTAGAGCGCCGCTCCAGCTAAGCACGTACCCGCTGGTTGCTTCGGCAGCCTCTCTGAAACGAGGGACCTGCAGGTTTTCTCCAATATAAACCTGATTCATAACATGATCGCTAAGATCGTATTCGTTTCCTGCATTTCGGGAAAGATAGCTGTTCCAGAGCGCATAGGTTCTCGATATCACTGCTTGTACTTTAAGGGCCTCTGCATTATTAAAATTCATTTCCCCACCTACTACGCTGGCAACATAGTCTTCGAGTCCGATGGTGTTAAGTGTATACAACCGGTTTTCACGAGATGAGATATCGAAATTACCCATGTAGGTTCTCCAACCGGCTGCGGGATGTTCAATTCGGGTTACGGCTCCGTTTTCAGCCTCGGTAATCCAGCGGGTGGCTGTGTAGCTGGCTCCACCTGTTTGTAGCATTACTTCTGCGGAACCATGGCGCGCTGTAAACCTGGCTGTATCGCCATTGGGCTGCAGACGAATAATTCGCCGGCTTTGCTCGTCGCGTATGCGTATTTCGCCGCGGACAGAACGAATTTGATAACTGCTTGCAGGCTGATTCTCAAAAAGAAGAACGCGAAGCTTATCTAGCTGGGTTTGCTGACTGCTGATTTCCGGTGAGCGTACCGTTTGGGGAGATGGTGGAACTATTCTGTTCGCGTAGCTTCCGGATATCTGTACAGTTTCTGACGTGGAGGTTGTCCGGGGCGTATCAGAACTTTCTGAGGGTTCATCATCTTTTAAGGCTTCTTTATCTTCTGCTTGCTGTTGTGCTGGCACAGGTACCGGGCGCGGGGGGAGTGTTCTTCGTTCAAAACCTGCGCATGCCGTGGCAAGAAAAAACGCAAATACCATTAATCCCGCCAAAAGAGCCGGCCGGCTTCGTACTTTAGGCTGGGTGTCTTTACGAAAAGAGTATTGGTATAAATTCATTTCTAAAACAGGAAAAACAGGCTTATTAGCAGAAGAGAATTGTTTCATTCTTTAAGATGGAAACAGTTTTTTATAGATTCAGGTGCCGGAGTTGCGGGTTAAAACGTTGCCTTAATGGTCTTGATTTTGCCGTCTGCGATTATTCACGATTTACGAGATGCTTTATGCATACTGCCTCACAAAATACAGTTTTTTTGAAGTCCTTCTACTACTCAAATAAAGAATATCCCGTCGTTCATGCTGCACTTTTATGATCTCCCGTGATTTTAGTGATTCCGGCCTTTTTAGAAAAGACTGCCGCAAATTAATTGGGATAGTATTTGAAGATTCAACTGTCGTAGTTCGAATAGAGGGATCAGCAAAAGTGAGTTTAATCCTACAATCTGTTTTTGATGTGTTAATCTGTTTATGAACTCATCCACTGACGGCTTACTTCTGTCCCTCGGTATTCCGTCTTCGGTCCTCGGTCAAACTTACCCTCGGCAGATTCACTGATTTCAAGGACATCCCGGCTCGGGCTTACTTGTGTTTAGTTTTTATCCCCGGATTCCGGACTGCTTCGCGGAGTCCTCCATCCGGGGTTACAA
>JAIULZ010000238.1 GCA_022565805.1 Balneolales bacterium | reverse complement strand
GTCTAATTTTTATGAGAATAGATGTAAGTTTGAAATCCATTACTGAAAAAACCGCGAAGAAGTGTAACAGAAGCTGGAATTCGATTTTCATTTGAAAAGCGATACTTCGATGAGCTCATATCCAAATGAATGGAGATCCGTTCGGGCATACTGCGCTTTTTGAGGTCTCTTGGATTTTTGTAATGCACTTGCTTTTACATAGAGTCTGCCGCTCAGGAACTGGATGTTTTTATTAGGTCCTTTTTTTTAGCCCAGTCGTGGTTAAGAGTTTCGCAATTTGAGGATTGGGAATTATCAGGATTGATTTACCCTTATCAGTACCACAGCACCAACAATGTCAACAGAGGCAGAAAACAACTCAGTCTGAAACCCCCAAAAATCTTATTTACCGATACAAAAACGGGAGAAAATTGAGTCGAGCAGATCTTCGGTTGTAATTTCTCCGGTGATGCTGCCGAGCTGCTGCAAGGCCGAGCGTAAGTCGATTGATAGTAAATCTCCCGTAACCTCCATCTCCAGACCGTTCATGGCCGATTCTATGTGTAACCGGGCTTTTTGCAGCGCATCACGATGACGACTTGAGGTTACAAGTAAACCGGAGGTGTCAAGCTCCTTGCTTTCAAGCACGGCATCTCTCATCATTTTCTTCAAGGTATCGATGCCATCACCCTCGAGGCTGGAAACCTCCGTATCGGCACGCACATGAACCTCCGATTTACGCTTCATCAGCTCTTTTCGGTCGGATTTTGTGCCTACTACAATTAACGGTTTTTCCGGCCATGATTGCCGCATTTCCTGCACCACAGCCGCATCATTATCGTCGGGATTCGATAAGTCACTCAGATAAAGCACGAGATCCGCTTCTTCTACCGCTTTTCGGGATCGCCGCACGCCTTCGGCCTCGATACTATCATCCGTTACCCTTAGTCCCGCCGTATCAGTTAGCGTAAACAGTAATCCTTCGTAGCTCCAGTCTGCATCAATGATATCGCGGGTGGTTCCGGCTATTTCGGATACGATAGCGCGCTCTTTACCCATTAGCGTATTTAACAATGTCGATTTTCCCGCATTTGGGGCACCGGCAAAAACAGTTTTCACCCCATTTTTCACAATCCGCCCGGTTTCGTAAGTGTCTAAAAGCAGATCAATCTCGGTTATTAAATCGCTGAACAGCTTTTTCAAATCTTCTTTGCTGGCAAACTCAACGTCTTCCTCTATAAAGTCGAGCTCGAGTTCTATCATGGCTGTAGCGTCTATTATTTGCTGACGAAACACGCTTACGTGGGCTCCAAGCTTGCCATCGAGCTGTTGCCGGGAGCTTTCGGCGGCTTTTCGGCTTCTTGCGTGAATCAGATCGGCCACGGCCTCGGCTTGAGAAAGATCCAGCTTGCCGTTCAAAAAGGCTCTTTGCGTAAACTCGCCCGGCTGCGCCATTCGGGCGCCGGCATGCAGCACAGCCTCGAGCACAAGCTGCGTATTTATAACTCCGCCATGACATGAAATTTCTACGGTTTCTTCTCCCGTATACGAACGCGGAGAACGAAACAGGCTCACGAGAACATCATCAATTGTTTTTCCCGCACGAACAACATAGCCATAATGTATCGTATGGCTCGGTTTCACTGCAAGATCAGTTCCTTTAAATATATGCTGAAATAAAGAAATAGCATTTTTCCCTGAAATCCTGATTACCGCAATGCCACCTTCGCCAGATGGCGTGGCTATTGCCGCAATTGGTTCGCGCTGTACAATCGCTGAATGCCCGGTATTTTTTGTCGAATTTTCCATATATCCAAAAGTACACAACCGCTCTCTTATGAGCAATGGAACATCTTCATCATCGCAGAATATACTTTTTCCCCAAAATGGGTAAACTTGTAAATTTTTTTACTCATATTATGCTCATAAAATAAAATCCCTTCATAGCTCATCTATAAAAGGTTTTACTTTTCTCACAATCTCATTTCGGGCTAAAATTCAATCATATATTGCATACATACAGAGTGTAGCATCACCACATACTGAACGAACTGCTTCTGTGAAGGGTTAATTCTGTTGTTAAATTCGCCCATGATTGTTTTACAATAACGCCTTACATTAGGTGAGTCAATTCACTTATTATTTTAAATGCTATGGCAAAAGCCGATAAAGATATGCGCTTTGAAGAAGCGCTAAGCCGGTTAGAAAATATTGTACAGCAGCTTGAGCAGTCCGAACTACCTCTTGAAGAATCTGTAAAACAATTTGAAGAGGGTTTACGCTTATCCCGTTACTGTTCCAAAATTTTAGAAACTGCAGAACTCCGGGTAGAACAAATTAAACAATCCGATAATCAGGACAGCTGAAATATGAGCATATCTAAAATTAAACCAGGACCGCTGCTGGCAAACATCAACTCTCCGGCCGACCTTAAGAAACTTTCTACAGATCAGCTGAATGACGTTTGTTTTGAACTGCGCGATTATATTATTGATATCGTTTCGGTTCACGGAGGTCATTTTGGCGCGAGTTTAGGCGTAGTTGAGCTTACCGTTGCCCTTCATTACGTTCTTAACACCCCGGAAGACCGATTGGTTTGGGATGTGGGTCATCAGGCTTATGGGCATAAAATTCTTACCGGTCGGCGAGATAATTTCTATACAAACCGTAAATACGGCGGACTCTCCGGCTTCCCCAAACGCAGCGAAAGCGAATACGACACCTTTGGGGTTGGGCACTCATCCACCTCTATTTCTGCTGCGCTCGGTATGAATATTGCCAGAAAGATGATGGGAGACGACCGAAAAGTCGTTGCGGTAATTGGTGATGGCTCTATGACAGGCGGGATTGCGTTCGAAGCCATGAACAATGCAGGCGCCATGAACAACGATATTACGGTTATCCTGAACGATAATAATATATCGATTGATCCCAATGTGGGGGCACTCAAAGAATACCTGGCCGACATCACCACATCGCAGACCTTTAATAAAATTCGCGATGAAGTGTACGATATGCTCGGTCATTTCAACAAAGCGGGCGACAAGATGCGTAAAGTCGCTTCTAAAATGGAGGCTGCTTTAACTTCAGCGCTTACTCCCGGTGGGTTATTCCGCGCACTCGGCTTTAAATATTATGGTCCGGTAGACGGACATAACGTTAAAGGACTTGTGCGCCACTTAGAAGATTTGAAGCGAATTCCTGGACCCAAGCTTTTGCATGTAGTAACGGTAAAAGGCAAAGGATTTGCCCCAGCAGAGAAAGATCAGGTTAAATGGCATGCTCAGGGAAGCCCGTTCGATAAAATTACCGGAAAATCGTTGAGCGTTGCAAAAACCGGCCCAAGCATACCGAAATATCAGGATGTATTTGCAGATGCCGTTATTGAGCTTGCAAAGCAGGATGATCGGGTCGTTGCCGTAACGCCTGCCATGCCAAGCGGCACCGGGCTTCTTAAAATGATGAAGGAAATGCCGGATCGCTGTTTTGATGTGGGCATTGCCGAACAGCATGCCGTAACTTTTGCAGCCGGGATGGCTGCCGAAGGGAAAATACCTTTTGCCGGAATTTACTCTACCTTTTTGCAAAGAGGCTACGATCAGGTTGTGCATGATGTAGCCATACAGAAACTTCCGGTCGTATTTTGCATGGATCGTGCCGGTCTTGTAGGCGCCGACGGTCCAACCCACCACGGTTTGTACGATATACCGTTTATGCGCTGTCTGCCAAATATGGTTATTTGTGCGCCCATGAACGAGCAGGAACTCAGAGATATGCTTTATACCGCAACCTGCTACACCGACCGCTCTTTCGGGATTCGATATCCACGGGGCAGCGCTACCGGCATGAAGGTTCGTCCCGGTTTTATGGAAATGGAGCTGGGTAAAGGCGAATGTGTGCGTAAAGGCGACAGAGTAGCCGTTCTCACCTACGGCGCCATCGGAAACCACGTAATCGAAGCCTGTTCCATATTGAATGATGAAGAAATCTCAATCGGACATTACAACATGAGATTCGTGAAACCCCTGGATACAAAGCTGATAGATTCTATCGCGGCATCTTACGATTTTATTATCACTTTGGAGGATGGCGTTAAACAAGGTGGATTTGGCAGCGCTATTGCCGAATATCTTGCAGAAACATCTCATCGCGTACGTATGAGAATAATGGGAGTTCCAGACCGTCTCGTTGAGCACGGAACCCAAAAAGAGCTTTATCGTGAAGTTGGCATAGACGCGCAGGGCGTTGTAGAAAATGTACGTGAGGCGCTTAAACTCCTCGATGAAGAAACTGCTATTCCGTCAATTGCGGCGAAACCCATTTCGTAACCGAGGTGGGGATGGACGTTTTTTTGATTTTGGGTGTTGGGTGTTGGGTGTTGGGTGCTGGGTGTTGGGTGCTGGGTGACGGAAGACCGAAGACCGAAGACCGAAGACCGAGGAACCTGCAAATAAATTATAAACCTTTTATACCTTTTGCTTACATGGCGTACCTAACGGCACGCTATTTTTGGGTCGCTTCATTATTCTACCCATATTTTGTCCCTATCGGGATTGTGTTTTTTAACCAAATTCCAGCTAAAAGAGTGTTTTCAGGTATCAGTTAACAAGTAACAGATATTTGGCAATAATCATTAATCCAAAAAATCTGACGAGCCCGAGGCTGTATCAAAAGTATAGTTTATTCCAGCTCGACTTAAATTACTTAGTTC
>JAIULZ010000237.1 GCA_022565805.1 Balneolales bacterium | reverse complement strand
ACGTAATTTAAATGGATTGAAGCCTGATTTTTAAAATTTTGATGAAGTTGAGCTATTCATAAAACCCTTTCATTCTAACCAATTAAGCCTGATTTAAAATCGAACTCAGGTTTAGAGTTAATCAATATTGGCCTATCTGGTGCTTTAATTTATTTTTTTGGAGCAGTGGCGCTTTTAATAATGTAAACCCGGGTGTTGTTAGCTTCGTAGGAAATGCCTTTTTCTTGAAGTAATTTGTCAACATTTCGGTAATCGAATCCAAAATGTGTACCCCATGATTTTTTTTCTGTGAGTACATCTCTGTATTGACCTATATTTTTCCTTTCAGCCGGGTAGAGAAATATTCTGAGGTAGATACAGGATTTAGCTCATGCAGCGAATAGCCGTATACAAAGCGTTTTACAACAAATTTCCCAATTCCCCAAGGTCCGATCTCTATGGGCACGGTAATGATCACGGCGCCACCCGGGCTACAGAGACCCAAAATATTGTTTAAGGCAGTATTGAAATCGCCTACGTGTTCAAGGGTCTCAAAACAAGTAACCAGATCGTATTTAGCTGTTATTCTTTCAGGTATCGGTACATTCAGGTTCTTGGTTTCTAATGTTATATCCGCTTAAAAATCTCTCGTCTTAATCAGGTTCTCTTCAACATAATCTAATCCGGTTACTGCTTTAAAATCGAATTTTTGGCGGATGATGCTGGTGACATACCCCTTGCTACAGCCAACGTCGATTAAGTCGTTAAAAGAAGTATTCAGAGATTTCAACACCTTTAGAATTTTCTTTAGCCTTAGCTTGTGCGGTATATTTTTAATTTTATTCTGTCTTTGCAGGCTAAAAAATGGTCCTGTAGTGGCATATTGAAAGACGTTTTAATTATGGAGTTATTAATTATTGCTATTTATTAACTTAAATTAAAGATCGAGAATTATCCCAAAATATCAGAATCTCAAAAAAAGACTGAAATTCCGATATTTTGGGAAGCGTACTCAAATGTGAGCTTATTCTACCAGTTCAAAGCCCTGCGTGTAGCCCTTTAAGGTAGCTGGTACGCCGTATTTCATCCATACGGGCATGGGCGCATCCATCAAATAGTGATCGAAAAACTGCTGCATTCTGCGCGAAAGGTCTTTTCGGTTTACGCGCTCCCGAAGGTTATGGGCCTCGTTGTTGTAATTAAGCATCCATACAGGCTGGTCGAGGCGTTTCAGGGCGGTGAAAAATTCGATTCCCTGATACCAGGGTACTGCTCCGTCGTCGTCGTTGTGCATCATTAACAGCGGAGTACGAACCCGGTCTGCGAAGAAAATGGGCGAGTTCTCTATGTAATAAAGTGGTCTTTCCCAAAGCGTGCCGCCAATACGGCTTTGGGTTTGCTCATACTGGAACTGTCTGTTTAGACCGCTTGCCCAGCGGATTCCGCCATAAGCACTCACCATATTAGATACCGGAGCGCCCGCCATTGCCGCCGCAAACATATTCGACCTGGTGATAATGTGCGCAATCTGATAGCCTCCCCAGCTTTGACCCTGCAGGCCGATTCTATTACGGTCTACAAAGCCTTTGTCGAGCAGGTGCAGCGTCATCCCAATAACGGCATCTTCGGCACTTCTGCCGGGATTTCCCTCTCTGTACACAATATCCGGCATGGCAACGATATAGCCGCGGCTGGTGTAAAAGGCCGGAGTTATGGTTGATGCTGATGGCGCCGGTGGTCTGTAAAAATGCAGTCTGCCTGATGTACGTTCATAAAAATATACAATCATGGGATAGGTCTGCGTGGGGTCGAAGTCTTCCGGTACATAGAGTAAGCCTTCCAGCGAATCGCCGTTTATGCTGGTAAAATGGAAAAGCTCTACATCTCCCCATAAATAGTTGGCCTGCTGCGGGTTGGCTTCTGTAACGCGGGTGTGGTTCCGGAAACGACTATCGGTAATATAAATGTCGGGGAAGTCGTGAAATGTACTTTTCCGAAGCATCCAGCGGTCTGAGTTTTTGGCTTTTGAAGGCGTGAAGAGCTGTACATCATCACTCCAAAGCAAAGCCGGATTCTGCGTACCCGCACGGCCGAAATTTGCTGTATATACTCCTGATGACTTATCGCTGTCTTTTATTCCCGTTAAATAAACTGTACCGCTTGAAAAGTAATCAGAATCGGCATCCTCACTGAAAGAACGAAGTGTGATTCCCTCTGCACGTCCAAATCCGTTTGTGAGCATTTTGCCGCCCGATGCGTCGGTTGGATCAAAAATCCAGAGGTCGTAGCGGTCGCGGATTATAATGTGGGCATCGTTTTCGGTCCAGCCCTCTACTCCATAAGGATTTGGATCGGAGGGCGCATCGTGCAGCTCATTAAAAAATACGGTATCGATATGTGATGTGAGCGAAGTAACCTGTCCTGTGGCATGCTCTATGGTATACCAGTTTTGGTCTTTATAGTCGTACCAGGCCATGAACCGCCCATCGGGCGAGTGATTGACCGTGATTTTGGCCTTTTCCAGAAACTGCTCCGTTTCACCGTTTTCCAGATTAATGATATAATAGTCTCCATAAGCCGGAAAACCTTTCCACTGCGTAAGATGCAGGTAGTGCCGGTTCTGTAGCCCGATTCCAAAAGCGGCGTTTCCATTTGCGGGAATGGTTACCGACTCCAGCTGCTCGTGCTCGAGCCTCATAAAATTACCACTGCTTCGCTCGAACATGGTAAGAAAAGTGCGTCTCCGGTCCTGATTGAGCTGCACCAGCTGCTGAGATTGCAGCCGGTCGTCTTGCCAGTGCCAGATATCGACCGCAGCCATATCAATTTTTTCTACTTCTGGATCCCGAGCCGGTGGCTCCGGGGCAATACCGAAAAGCAGTCTTTCACCATTTTCAGAAAAGCGGGGAGAGGCGAACTCATTAATCATCCAGCCTTCCGGAACCCAGTACGCGCTTTGGTCAGCTATTGGTGAGGCCATAGCAGATGCGTTTTCTGCGGTCCAGAGGTAAAGCGTGAAGTATTCCGGGCCTTTGTCTTCTTCTTTTTCACTTTCTTCATCCCCGTTATCTCCATTGCTTTCATCCTCGGTATACGGTTTTCCAATAAAAGCAACGGCATCACCGCTCGCAGATAATGCAAAAGAACGGCATGCGCTCAGGTTTTCGGCCAGAATAGTGGTATCAAAAGAATCCAGCTCGATGTGCAGAATTCGGCAATCTGTGGAGTCGGAATGGGACTGCTTTAAAAGTAAAACGCCGCCGTCTTCAGAAAAGTAAAACTGATCTGCGTGGGGGAAAAGATAAACCCGGTTATCTGTTAAACTACGAAGCTCAAGGTCGTTTTTGCTTAAAACCGTGTCGCGGCCGCTTTGATATACATAATCGAAGCTTATTTGGACTACATCCTGCCCTCCATTTTCATCTTGTTCGACCTCTTTATCAATCGCATTTTCTTCGGCTTCATTTTCTTTCTCTTTTTGCATTTCAGTAAGCTCTCTGTCATACAGAAATGCAGTCCAGGCTCCGGATTCTTCCGGCATTTTTAGTTGCTTAACTTTCGGAAAATCAAGCGTTGCTGCCGAGCGTAAATCACGAATATAAAGCGTGTCGGTAAAAACATCCGAGAATCTTTTTCCGTCTATGAGCGCCTGTCTTTGTTCCGAAAATAGTGGGGCGTTAAAGTACGCAAGATGTGTTCCCGTATAGTTCGTCGAGAATCGAGTACCGCGCTCAATGAATTCTTCCTGCGGGTTAGATCCGGACAATGGCCTTAGCATAATGCCACCGTCGCCTTCCTGAGGATTAAGTCCGTAAATCAAAAGGGAGCCATCCGGACTCAGCCACTGATTGCTAATAGACTGCCACTGATTAAAGTCTTCTATGGTGAGGGGTACCTTATCTTGTTGCTGAGCTGTTCCCGTGCTTGCCGCGCATGAGCTCAGGGGCAGCAGCAGGGCCACTGCAAAAATCAAATTCCGAAACATGTATACAGGATGATTTGGTGATGGTTTAAAAGCTGAAGGTTTTTCAAACCTTATAGCAGCGTAATTAACTAAACTCTTATTCATTAAAATTGCGAATTGAACAAGTTTTTGACGAAAAGAGTGCTTTGATAAGCATGAAGATTTGGTCGTATTCAATGCCGAAACCTCGTTGCCCCGTGACGACAAGGCAGGGGATGGGCAACTATCGGTTTTTTTTCAAAGCCATTTTTTCTAAAAACTGGCTTAAAATATAAAAACCAAACCGAAGTGGCCGTTTTATCTCATTTTTTTACAAATGCAGGTGCGGAGGGAAATCAAACAATGAAGGAAAAAAAGTATCAACACCTAGCTCAAGTTCAGGTGTCATCATCGGACTATCACTTCTTCTTTTCATAAAAAAACTTTCCCGCTCGCTCTAAATGTGCCAATAGTTCATCATTTTCTATTTTGTGATAGATAGACAAATCAATTTTATAAGGAAGTAGCAGATCGTCGAGTTCGTTGTCTATTTTGTAGAGCAGGGTGAGGGTAAGTTCGGGGCCTATGAGTACATGGTCGATATCGGAGCCGGTTCGATAGGTTCCTTTAGCGCGAGAGCCGTATAAAATGGCAATCTCAATTTCTTGATAATGAGCAAAGATGCCTTTTAGAAGGCTTTGAAAAAGCTTCTATTTTGTTGGTATTCGACGCTGGAGCAAAAATAAAACCGGAGTCCCCGACGGTTCGGGGTCGAGGATTTTATTTTT
>JAIULZ010000236.1 GCA_022565805.1 Balneolales bacterium | reverse complement strand
TCCATTTCGCTGCGGTTCTTAACGCCATTTTCTCGCAAGGCCAGAAGGGGTCTCAAATTATGAACTATTGTTTTATTAAAAATTTCCATGTTGTCTTAAAATAATTCTGTTCATTTACTTTATTGTACGGTATAATAATCAATCACAAAATTATCCGGATCGTCATTTTTCAGGAGGTATATTTTGTCTTTAAATGAAAACAGAAGCGGATAGTCTAAAGCTGTTTCACCTAAATAGTTCAACTCGTCATCATACATTACTATAAAATAGTCTCTGTCTAAAATACTTTTCGTTCTAAAAAAATCATAAGTCAGATTCACATATAAATGTATAATTTCGCTGTCACTCCTAACTAAACTGGAGAAGCTTTTCCCCTCACTAGCCTTATTAGCCTCTTCTCGCGTTACTCCAAACGCTATGTTATCTTCCAGTGGACTAAACCATTTAGGCTGGTAATTAGTGTAGGAATGAATTTGATTATCGTTCAAATTGATTTTATAAATATTGTAGGAACTACGGGAAACATAATACCCGTGATTCCCATCATCGAGTAAAAGGGATGAAGCTATTATTGGGAACGAGTATTTTGGGTGAGTACCTTGCTTTGCAATGAGATTACCATATTGGTCATAAACTAAAAATAATGGCGATGACTCAGGCTCATTTATGTGCTGAATTTCGAATGCAGGAATAAAAACTTTGCCATCTTTTATAAATAGCTCATCTGGCATAATGTTGAAACCTGAATCGACTTTGAATTCAGTTTTTAGTTCGCCGTTTTCATTAAACCACAAAATCGAATTCTTAACCATGTCAAAAGCCGCTACGCCCGAGTCTTCGTCGAACGTAAATGAATAAATTTGTTCAAATTCACCAGGCCCAAATCCTCTTTGACCATACTTGTTCAGAAGCTGACCATCGGAAGCAAAAACAAGTAACTGCTGGTTGGTGGCATCTGCCGCTAATATATTTCCTGAATAGGCATCTACAGTGTAGTACTGGCCCAGCATCCCAATATTGTTTTCAATTTCGAGTTGAATAGAGCCTTTAAAGGATACTTTTAGTTGATTAAATTCTACTGAGCTATCCAAGTCATTAGTATCTGATTCTGAACAGGATAATAGACCAATAAGGATAATAGAAAGTGGTATTAGAGACTTGAACATAATGATATTCTATGGGACGCCTAAAGTTATTAATATCATGAATCTAAAATCTAATTTCTGGATTATTTCACTTTAGCGATACGTTGCCTGCGTTATTTGACTTCAGTTCCAGACCTAATCACCCTACTGCAGCTCAATAATCACATCCGCACTCCGCCCTGCCCCCACACCTGCTATGGCCCAGTTGAATCGGTTGTTTGCGGCGTGAAGTACGCGCTGTTCGGTTCCGGCGCGCATCATGGTAAGCGCAACTTCTGTGCCGTGGAAATAGCGATTGCCCCACTCATTGATGTCGGATGGCTCATAATAGATTTCGAATGACAGACGACCTTCCCTAACTCTTCGGGTGTACTCCTTTTTGTAGACCTCAGATCTTCTTACGTTTTCGGTTTCGCCCGGTTCTGATCGCGCAAAATGATAGCCTTTACCACTAAACCCTGTAGATTCTGGTCCGTGCAGACCGCGGTCATCGGTTCCGCCTCCAATGATGGTGAACGGCTGACCTTCGTAACCGCGCGGTATTCCGGAGATAACCAATCGAACGTGGGCGATATGTCGGGCCGGAGCAGCTCGCTTGTTGAGCTCAAAACGAATTCGTGGCGCCTTATCTCCAGTTCCGGCCTCAATGCCGAAAAGTACCGGAACTGTAGCGCCAAGACCGCCGGGTCCGTCTACCCGCTCGGGTCCGGGGAGGTAGTATGCGGGCTCAGACGAGGAGCATCCGGAAAGAAATATCAGAAAAAAGAAAACAGTTGAAGCTAAAAAGTTGATTATCATAAAATTCTCATCAAACCCGATTTTTCATCTCATCCTGCTCTATTTTAGTTATCCTTTCGGTTACTAAAACAAACACTTATTAAGATTTGTTGCCATTGGTTCAGAAGTTAAAAACAGCTGTTCAAGCTCATAAGCCCGGAACATTTCTATAAATCGATTAAAGTTGCTGTAATAGAAGGCTTTGTAAAACCTTCTATTACAAAAAATATCCCTTTACACCTCTTCATCTCTTCGCGGCTGTGCGTTCTCACGTCTTTGTGATTTCGCTTCATTAGTAAAATAAATCTACAAGTCGACTACGAGCGTTGGCTCTATTCCAAGCTCGTTCAGGATAGTCTGGGTGTCGCTCACAACGCCCATTGGCGCATTGGGCTGTATGTTCAGATCAACTGTGAAAGATTCTGTAATCATGCGATCCATCAGCACGACTGAAAGAAAATCCACGTGAAGCGGCTTGCCGTCCAGCATCACAACTTCAGATGATTCAATCTGGATACTGAGCACGGTTTTCTCCGATTCGGATGCCGCAGAATTAATGTCAGGACTTGCAATAACTGCGCCGCTAAAAACGAGCATAGAGATGATAACAGTGGCAAAAAGTGATTTCATGGGTTGGGTTTTATTTAGGGTGATCATTTGCATAAACCTAGAATATAATATGATTATAAGCTTAATTTTTCTGAAAGATTAAGCATTTTTACTCTAACATTATATTCTTCTGCTGAAGCCCCTAAGAGCGTGGTTTCAAATACACCAAGTGGGGAGTTTTCTGTATTGAATGAAGCGACAAGTTCATAGTTCGTATCAAAAATAAATAGTCTGATCGTTTGGTCAACAGAACCTTCAAGAACCAGATACTCTTCCCCTTCACTCTGAATTTTATGCACTCTGTTTATTACCAGAAATGGCTGAAGATCCTGAAAGCTTATATCTGATGGCCTGTTTACGGCTTCGTAATACTCCATAAAGTTATCATGATATTCCTGAAATACATCCGGAATAATACTGTATGATTTATTTTCGGCCCGGGACTCATCGTAAATAAACAGTTCCGGCAAATGAGGCAAAAGAGCAACTACATCACCGCCGAAAACCACTCCACCGCCCCCCGGAACCGATTGCAAAAAAGCCCGGTCTTTGGCACTCAATTCAAATTTCTGTTCAGCATTTTCGCGGTCGTTATGAGGGATTATGTTTATCAAGTGCGAGAATGATGGGGTAATAAACATGTATTCATCGGTAATTTCAAAATTTCTTCCGCCACCGTACGTATGCTCGTAACGGGCAACGAACTCAGCATCGGTACTAATCACATTAATTTCACTTTTCGAAATATCCGACCACGCCAGGTGCTGCTCATTGACTGCTTTTAGATGAAGAGGAAACTCATATTCACCTGGTCCGCGGCCAGATGATCCCACGGTAAAAACCGAATCAGGATATGACAAATTAACGCCATGTATAGACCGGCTGGCCAGGTCAGTAAAGTAAATAGTATTATCTATTTGAGCCATTGACATAATCTGTCCGCCCGGAAAGTCCGGCAGCACAAATTGCTGATCGAATCCGATAATACTATCACCGTTTGATACCAGTACTTCGCCATCAGGCTCAGAGCAGCTCAATAAAAAAAGCAACATGGACGATAGAAGAGTATTTGGCCGCATTTTAAACTAGTTTTACTAATAGATTAATATTGAGACAGATCGAATTTTATGGAAAGCAGCATTGGGCTCGGCTGCGCTCCACCCAATGCTGTCGTATGCCGGTCCGTTGGACCTGTGCCACGTTTGTTTAATTCTCGGCTAGTGATCACCTTTGTGATTATATAGCCGGGCACATCCATTCGATTATTTACGCACAAAATACGCAATCTCCCCTGAAACCCCAGCTCCAACGGAGCGACATACACCACACAGGGATCCGGACCTGTGATGTATCGAAGACCAAAAACCCGAACCTGATTATCTACCACATAATCTATATCCTCCCCACAACCCCAGCTCCAACGGAGCCACATACACCAGCACAGGGACCCGGCCCTATAATGCATCGAAGACCAAAAACCCGAACCTGATTATCTACCGCATAATCTATATCCTCCCCAGAACCCCAGCTCCAACGGAGCGACATACACCAGCACAGGGACCCGGCCCTGTGATGCGTCGAAGACCAAAAACCAAGCCCTGAAGGGGCGACATAGTATTCGCCATGAGCACGAAAATTTACCAAGAAACCTAATTTCGATCATAAGCCCCGGCCCTGTGGAAAAAACCAATTGAAATCTAACCAACAAATATTATATTTAAAACTAAATTATTATTTATATATAACAAACATTAATCATCATGCCACAATCCTTAGTCAGAAACTATGTACATATCATATTCAGCACGAAAAATCGAATTCCATTAATAAACTCCGAAGTTGAAAATGAACTATATCGATATATTGGCGGAACATGCGGCAAACTCGAATGCTCATCACCCATTGTCGGGGGATACTCTGATCATATTCACATTTTATGCCTTCTATCTCCAAAAATTACCCTGGCAAAATTGATTGAACAGATAAAATCCAATACCTCCAGATGGATGAAAAAACAGTCCTCTGATCTGATGAATTTCTACTGGCAAAATGGCTATGGTGCATTCTCTGTTAGTCCCCTGAAAATTGATACGGTTTACGATTATATAAGCAATCAAAAAGAACATCACGAGTCGAAGAATATGAGCTTCAAAAAGGCTAATTAACATTTGAAGTGCCCGATTCTGCGGAAAAATGAATCCTTGGGGG
>JAIULZ010000235.1 GCA_022565805.1 Balneolales bacterium | reverse complement strand
TTCGGAGGATTAACGCGAATTCAATGTATTTACTGTTGGCAAGAAAGGTCTTTAAATTCTTGTTTTTATATGCTTATTGGTCTTTATTCGTTCTGGAAAAATTCACCACTCACCATTGAGAGCGAAGCGACACTTCGGTTTTTGGCTACCTTTTGTCCGTAAAAAAGGTAGGAAAGCTTCTTTAAAAAAGTAAGTAGTCTGCTATTGGTTAGGATTAATAAAGTCATGAAAATTTTAGCAGGCTTTACTTGGCAATAGCTGAATTTAAACAACGACAGTTGAGTTCAGCATATACTACTTTATGGCATACATTAGTGTGTACAATTCTGAATTTTAAAGTCTAAAAGTGTACCATAGTTATAATATATTATTATTTACATATCATAATTAAACTGCTATTGATCCCTTTTGTTAAAATTTAATCTGCACTCTATCAGACCTCAAATTTGCAATATTTACTTTCGTATTTTTGATTAATCTACATCTTTTTTGATCTGTAGCTGGGATTTAATATTGGCTTAAGCTTAATGATGATATCTTGCAGCAGGACATAGAACATATCACTACGAAGGCTTAAAAGCTTAGCAAAACAATTTCGACTGATTGTTATTACAACCAACTTGCCTTTTTTTGTTTTTTTTTAAATTACTTCGAAAGAGTTTTATTAAAAAAAAGTTTCAATCGATTTATATCAGTTTTGAAAAGGCTTCTTTGAAAGTTTATTCGCTTAGCATTTCACTGCCTTCCCTTATTTTACCTGCTTTTGAAAAAACTGCTATTAATTTGTGCCATCTTTTTGGCTGGCACCGCTGCCTTTTCTTTTTGTGCAAAAACCGTTTACGCACAAAGTTCTTTCGAATTTGAAGCACAAGAAATTTTCCCGGATCTCACCGGAAACCAGCTGTTAGACAGTCTATTTGTGCATTATCGTCCGCAAATGGGCTTTAATTATTCTACCGCCCGCGCTTTTTTGTTCGGCTTTGTAAGCAACGATCCTGCCGATGAAGCTGATGAGGGCTCGAATCCTCAAAATGGCGTAGTAGTTTGCGTCTTTACCGGAAATATCGTTACGGTTGATTCTACCTTGTCGAATCCACACACCTTCGCTTACGAAACCTATAATTTTCAGACCGAACACGTTTGGCCACAGTCGAGAGGTGCGGCGCCGGAATTCGGACTATCCCACTCCGACCTGCATCACCTTAGGCCGATTCGCGGGGATGTGAATGTGGCGCGTAGTAATTTTCCATTCGGGTTTGTCCCGGCCGAAAATGTAGCCCGTTGGTGGAAGGGAGCCGGAAATCAGACTACGGTGCCAGCAGACCCGGAAAACTGGAGCCGCTCCTCATCAGGGCTCTTTCAGGTTCGGGATATTGAGCAGGGAGATATCGCAAGGCATAAGTTTTATTTCTATGCCATGTATCCGCAACAGGCTATCGAAGCTGAAGACCGTCCGAACAATCAGGACAACTATTTTATTAACATGATGCAGGATCTGCGAACCTATCATAATGCCGACCCTATAGATGAAGCCGAATGGATTCGCAATCAGCGTATTGCTTCGCTTCAGGGAAATGTAAATCCATTTGTGGTGGATACAACTCTGGTTCGTCGCGCTTTTTTCGAGAATTATGATCACGATGTCTGGACCGGCCCCAACGGTTACTTTGTAGATTTCGACCGGAACTCAAACTCTTCTTATGCCCCTCAGACCATAGTTTTGAACCATTTGGAATGGGGACTGGATAACATTCTGATTACGGGTCAGGAAGGTGACCGCTACATCGGTTTGCGCAGTGCGCGCTTTCGTCATCAGACCGCAACGCCAGCATCTATGGTAATGCTGCAAGACAAAGAAAACGGGCTTGGTACCATTCAGTTTTTATACTCCCGGTCTGGCTTCGGGGGTGATCAATCCGGAAATTCTCCGGTATTTGTGGTCGAGTATAGCACCGATGCAGGCGAAAGCTGGACACAGGCGGGTTCGCAGGTTTCTCTCGCCGGAGTGGATGAACTAACGCGTTTCCGCACCACGCTCAATATCGAGGGCGAAGGCCGTGTGCGCATTCGTACTATTTCGGGCGATAATGGCAAAAGATTTAATATCGATGATTTCCAGATTACCGACTTCAGCAATTCCGGGCTTGCTACAGTTACGCAGCCCGCTATAGAATCGGTTCGTTTTTTCCAGATTGGCGCGCGTGCAGAAATCACGGACGACGGCAATACGCCCGTTTTTGCACGGGGTTTCATCGCCGCTCCGGCCGCTACGAGTCCAGAACCCGATCCGGATTCTCCCGGCGCGATTGTGCTGCAAACTGGTGATGGCACCGGCTCATTTGAGGGTATTATTTCCGGTCTTACGCCGGGTGAAACCTACGCGGTTCGCTCATTCGCCGAAAACGCGGTGGGAACAAGTTTAAGCAGCACCGTTACAATTACGCTCCCGGACACCTTTATTTTTGCTGAAGCCCTCCGAAATGGTGCTCTGCCCAGCGGCTGGCAGGCCGATGAAATCTCGTTCGAAACCGCTGCAGACGGCTACGCACGCTTTAACGAAACAATCTCGATTATCACAACGCCTACTTTTGATGCTTCCGCATTTGCGGGCATACAAGTGGCGCTTGATGTTGCCAAATGGGGTTCCGGAGGCGACGGCCCCATCACCCTTTCATACTCCCTCGATGCAGGCCTGAGCTGGCAAAAAGCCGGGGATTCTTCCATACCCGATAATGCCGACTACCTTTCTTCTGTGATCGATATCGAGGAAGTTTCGAATCAGATGCAGCTACGCTTTTCCCGGCTCGACAGCCCTTCGCGCAAGCGCCTGCGAGATGTAACCGTTACCGGCACCGGCGAAGTTTTTATTGCTCAAATTGGCTCTGAACCTTCTGCGCAGGTTTCCGGATTCCGTATGCTCAGCAGTCCCGTTGAAATACAGCTTAGCCGTTTCCTGGCTCCGCTATGGACTCAGGGCGCCGCGGGTTCAGATGCTCCCAATACGAGCGATAGCTCCATTTTCAGGCTTGAGGACAACAGTTTTGTTCCTGTGAATAACCTGAATGTGCCTTTCATGAACGGTGAAGCCGTGCTTGTGTATGTTTTTGAGCAGGATGAATACGGCTCGCAAGAACCTCCGGTTTGGCCGAAAATACTAACCGCTGCCGGCTCACAGCCACAAACGGCCGTTGCACCGGCTTTGCAGAACTTACAGCCCGGCGCTTTTAATCTTATCGGAAATCCCTTTGGCGACGCCATTTCGTTCGATGCCATTGCTCGTAGCGAAGTTATGCCACAGGTTTTTGTTTATGACACCAACTTTAGCGGTCCTTTTGATCAGGGTGAGGACGCTGCCGCTGCTTCCGGTGGAGGATGGCGAACATGGAACGGCACTGCCGGAAGTCTTGAAAAAGGCCATATTGCGGCATTTCAGGGATTTTTAGTGCGTAATATGACCAACACCACCGAAACGCGTTCTGTTACTATACCAGCCGATGCGCAGGTGCTCGAGGGCGAACTGTACCGAGATCCGGTTGTGTCGCCTGTTATTCAGCTGGCGCTACGGTTTAACGGAGGCCTAAGCGACGATTTCTGGCTTGCGTTTTCGCAAGACGGCAGCCTTAGTCCCGGTGGCAGAGATATTCCGCAGCTTTACCCGGTAGACTCCGGAAACTATCTCATGTTTTACTCCGGCTACGAAGATCAGGGTTTTAGCACAAGAATGCTTCCCGACGAGCTTTATGATGCCGTTCATCTTCCGCTGTACGTTACCGTTTCTGAAGCATCCGGTTACGGCACTGCTGAGCTCATCTGGCCCGTTAACAATCATTTGCCGGAGCACTGGGATGTACTCGTTCGCAATAACGCAACCTCCGAAATTATTGATCTTAGAAAGCAGTCTTCCTATCAGTTTTCAATGCAGCCCGGTCTTATTGGCAAAAGAAAAAGCGATGGGACTTCCAACCCGATGATCATAGAATCGGTAGTTGCAGACAAACAGGCTTTTGCGCCCCTCACGCTAATTATCGATCCGCGCACGACTTCGGTTGTACCGGGTGATGAACTCCCTCGCGAGCTTAGCCTCGATCAAAACTATCCCAACCCGTTTAACCCGACCACTCAAATACAGTTTGCACTTCCTGTAGGCGAAAATGTTCGTTTAGAAGTGTATAATATCCAGGGTCAGTTGGTGTCTAAACTCATTGATGGAATGGTAACATCGGGCCGGCACACGATAACATTTGATGCGAGCGCACTATCTAGCGGAGTATACATTTACCGCCTAAGAGCCGGAAATACCGTTTTAACCCGAAAAATGACTCTTATTAAATAAGTTGTATCTGAATACAGTAAATAAAGCTATCTTCAAAAAAAGCCTTGCCACTCACGAGTTCGCAGGGCTTTTTTATTTTACTTTTCTGCTGCAGACTACCAATCTATACAAACCCATTAATATAATAGTATATGGTTGAAAAGCAGGCTCTTGATATTCTATTGGCTACTAGTCGGTAACGACCACTCCAGCGTTGAGTCTCTATATATGTGTGGTGCGCTCACCCGAAGCGCTAACCGTAAATCAGAAAAACGTTCACGCGATTGCAACACTCATATCATAATCACGCATCCTGAGACCCTAAAACAAATACATAAATGTATTTGTAAATGATTCGTATTGCCTATTGACTTTGGAGGCCATATATAGGTTATGTGTTCGGTTCATAGTTCCAGGGATTGATTACCTCAACTCCTGAACCTT
>JAIULZ010000234.1 GCA_022565805.1 Balneolales bacterium | reverse complement strand
CTGCGGTTATCATAACCAAGCCCCAATCTGCTGCTTAATCCGGAATGGAAGAAAATGCTATTCACCTCGAATCATCCTTTCCGAAAACGGATGCATTGTGGATTTTTTTGCTGATAAAATTTGATTATTAAAAATGCAGCCTCTATTCGTATCGCAGGGATTCTACCGGGTCCATGTTGGCGGCTTTGCGAGCGGGGAAGAGGCCCGCGAAAATGCCAATGAGTGCTAAAACGATGGTGGTGACCAATACTGCGTGTACAGAAATTTCGGGATGTCCCAGAAACTCGCCGGCTCCATCCTGAAGGTTCATAGATACTACCATGTTTACAATGCCGTACGAGATACCCATGCCGATTAAGCCCCCGAGAAACGATATGAAAATGGATTCGAACAGAATTTGGGATATTATGTGATGCCTTTTTGCCCCGATAGCTTTTTTTACGCCAATTTCACGGGTTCGCTCTTTCACGATTACATACATGATATTAGCAACGCCCACCCCGGCAATCATAAGAGTGAAAAATCCTACTGTAAATAAAAATACTTCAAGCCCCGTCGCTATTTTCCGGTTCATTTCCTCCATTTCAATAAAATCCCACATGGGCATAGCCTGCTCATCAGAAGGATCAAACTTATATTTAGAGGCCATCAGGCGAGTGATTTCAGCTTTTATGTGTTCCTGAAAATCGGCACTTGCGGGGCGCACCACCATAGAGCCAATGTATCGGTTCCCGTAAATATTCCGGAAAGTGGTATAAGGAATAACGGCTCGTCGCGAATCGGGTCCATGATTCATGGAAGTCTGCATTTTTTCCTGCATCACTCCAATAACGGTAAAGGGCATGCCATCTATAAGCAGATTCTCGCCAACCGGATATTTATCCCCGAAAATGTTTTCTGCAATTTCATGACCGAGAAAAACGACTTTGCGGTACTCATCTACGTCCTTCTGGTTTAGAAATCGTCCGCCGGCAGCGGGGTACATGGTTCGCATAATTTCAAAATCGGGTCCTCCAGCTTCCATGTAGGTAGTGGTACGAACATCATCATACTGAAAACTTGAGCCATATTTGCCGTAAACAGGGCTCGCGTGGGAAATGCCGCTAATGCTTCGCTGTAAGAGGGAAACATCATCTTCGGTAAACCGAATTCTGCGACCGGTTCCCAGTCCTTCGTGGTTTATGCTGGTCTGACCACCGTATATTACCACAATTTGATCCCCGGCCCCGAGCATGCCCCTTACCATAGAGTTGCCGAGTCCTCTGCCAAATGCAAGCAGCAAAACCACAGACAGCGTGCCCCATGCGATAGCGGTAATCGTAAGGGATGAACGCAGTTTCTGCCGGCGTAAATCGTTAAAGAATTCAGAAAATAAATTTCGCCACATAGCGATTACATTAAGGGGAAAAGTTACTGCAAAGCAGGTGTGAGGTTCAGGAGCGCAGACAATCTATAATATTAAGCCGGGATGCGCGCCATGCAGGAAGCAGCCCGGCCGAAAAGCCAACAAGGCTCAGCACTACAAATGCGACTACGCCAACCTCGGGCGAGAAATACGGAGCCCCAACAAATTCGCGAATGGGCAGATTTTGCAAGGATTCTACCAGAAGCCAGCCCGTCGCGTAGCCGAGAACCGCTCCCATTCCGGTTATGATAAACGTTTCCAGAAAAAACTGAGACATTATGGAGATTCGTCGCGCGCCCAAAGAGCGCCGGATACCAATCTCGCGGGTTCTTTCCTGCACCACCACAAACATGATATTGGCCACACCAATACCGCCCACAACAAGGGTGAAAAAGCCAATAATGCCCAGGAAACCGTTAATTCCCAGGAAGAGCACCCCGATAAATTTCCAGAATTCATTGGTATCCCAAATACCGATAGAATCGTGGTCTAAAGGATCAAACCGATGAACCCGACCAAGGACATCATACACTTTTTGCCTCACCTCATCCGCTAATTCGGGATGGATGGGCGTATAAATAATGTTGTTTAAGGCATCTGTTCCCGTAATTGCCCGGAAAGTACTTGCGGGGATAAAAGCCCGGTCCATATCGCGCTGCGAATACGAAGAATTCTGGATTTTATCTTGCATCACCCCGATTACAACGAAAGGAATGGAGTTCATCATAATGGTTTCCCCAACAGGGTCGGCAGATTCAAACAGGCGCTCGGCCAGCTTGTTACCCAGAAAAACGACCCTTCTTCTGTCGGCCAAATCAAGATCATTAAGCCAGCGCCCACCTTCCTGCTCATAAATATTTCGCATGTCTCCATAAACAGGATAAACCCCGCCAACGGAAGTATTATTTCGCCGCTCGCCTCTTGAAGCAACCATGCTCCGGCTGAATTCCGGGGTAACGCGTTTTAGTTCAGGAATCTGATTGCGCATGATAGCCACATCCGATTCGCGAAGCGTAATTCGGCGGCCCGCGGTATAGCCTTCATAGGCTTTGCTTGTTGTGCCCGGAAACATGATGGCGATATCGTCGCCCATCCCACGCATGTTCAGGATGGTTTGATCCCGGAATCCCATTCCAAAAGCAAGAAGCAGAATAAGCGTAGCCGTGCCCCACATTATCCCGAAAATAGTAAGGAAGGTGCGGAGTCGCTGCTGATTAAGGTTGCGAATCATTTCATAAATCAAAGACAGAACAGACATGGCCTTCAGATTCGGGTGTGATGTGTGAAAGGGCTGAGTGAAGTAGCGCTAAGCCTTGGTGAATTATCGAACGGCGAGACGACGAACCGGACGCTCATACACCTTGTCGCCTTCTTGCAGGCCGGAAACCACTTCAATGGTGATGGCATCGCTTAAACCGACTTCCAGCTCTACCTCTTTTCGCTCGCCCTGCAGACTTCCGGGAATTTCTACCATTGCGCGGCCGTCGTTAAAAACAATAACTCTCTCTGGCAGGGTTAGCACCTCGGGTCTTTTGTGTATGATGATTTCTGCGTTGGCCGAATAGCCCGCTCGCAGTACAGCTCCGCCGGTATTTGTGATCTCAATTTCTACCGGGAAAACCGTAGAATTGTCCTGATTAGTGGCTTTAAGTGAAATGCGGCTCAGAACGCCTTCAACCTGCACACCGGGCAAAGCCCCGATTTTAAGCATTACAGGCATGCCTTCAGAAAGTTTGCCCACGTCGATTTCGTCTACGGTTCCTTTAAACAGAAGGTTATCCATATTGGCGATGGTCATAAGCGGGGTGCCGGCCTGATACGAGCTGAGCGGCACAACCGGTTCTCCGGGATCAAGGAAAACTTCCAGAATGTAGCCGTCTACCGGCGCGCGAATTACGGATTCTATGAGCTGATCGCCAATCATCACCCTTCCCGATTCCAACAGCTCCAGTCTTTCGAGGTTCATTTGTTCCCGAATTCGAACGTCTTCATAGCGCTGACTCAGATTTTCGAAATCCTGGGCAGAAACCAGGTTTCGGTTCTGTAGCTCACGAATCCGGTCGAACTCGTTCTGTAAACTGGCGCGCTCAAGCTGCGTGCGCTCCAGGTTTCTGCGGGCTTCGGTAATTTCCAGCGGTGTGGGGTCTGGCCTTACTTCCATAAGCGGATCACCCTTGCGAACATAATCTCCGGCCTGGGCAAAAATGGTGTTAACGACTCCCGAAATTTTGGACTTAACCTGTATCTCCTGCTCCGGCTGTATATGGCCAACGGCAAGAGCCAAATCAACAATAGTCGAACGCTCTACCTGTACCAAAGCCGGGCCATTTTCTGCTGATCCTGTGCCGGATACCCCAGATTTAATGTAAAAAAATAAACCGCCTGCGCTAATTAGAACCACGGCTGCTATCCAGAAAATTGATTTTCGACTCTTATTGTTTTTCATACGTACAGGCTTTATGGTAAAGGGTAATTAGCGCTCTATACGTAAGTAGCAGGCTCATGTTTCCAGTTTAAGAAGCCAGTCTTTTTTCCAGCAATAATTTAGGTGTAGTAACTGGCTGATTTTATAGAATGAAAACAGGGGTAACATTTTTTATAGAAGAGAATAGTATGAGCTTATCCAAAGCATTTTATGAGCAGCGAATTTTCCGTTAAGGGAACGGAGATTCGCCGCATTAGGTACTACGTTACAATTAATCCATCATATTAGAATAATTATGAAAAAGAACGCTGCATTACCGGGGCCCGGGCCGAAAGTAACCTTTACAGACCGATTAAGCATTTTACTTGCTATCCTGCAGTTTACGCTTGTAATACTTTTCTTTATGCAACTACCGGATCAGGTGCCGGTAAGGTTCGATTCGTCGGGAAATGCCAGCGCTACCGGCAGTAAATATACCTTGCTGCTTTTGCCGTTTACGGGCGCATTGCTGTACTACTTGTTTAATACTATGATAACAAATCCCGAAAAAATGCAGCAGTGGATTAGGCTTGATCCCGACAATAGCGGCATGAAAAAAGGCCAGCTCATGAATCTGATGAGAAATCTTAATTTTATTATACAAGCGATGATAGTCTACATTATCTGGACGACCATCAGCGTGGCAACGGGAGTTCAGGAGACTATGAATACGACTATGATGTTCATTTTTGTGATTATGATTTTATCGACGGTATCGTACTTGGTTTATACATCGTTAAAAGCAACTAAAAAGCAGAAAGCCTGACTTGGTGAAATTGTTGACCGAAGACGGAGGATGACGGGAGATGGGGAGAGCGGGAGAGCGGGAGAGCGCGAGAGTAGGTGAGTGTGAGACTGTTGTTGTATGTTGGTTCGTTTAAAATATGACCGAGGACCGAAGACGGAGGACC
>JAIULZ010000233.1 GCA_022565805.1 Balneolales bacterium | reverse complement strand
AATTGTGAATTGTGAATTGTGAATTGTGAATTGTGAATTGTGAATTGTGAATTGTTAGAAAATCTTTCAAGTTAGAGTAAATCTTTAAATTCTGAATTTTCATACCTCACTTTTCTCCTTTTTTTTGCGTAGTGATTAACGCTGTTAACCTGCGCCGGTGAATTTTTTGTACACCATTTTTCTAAACTTTTTCAAACTAACGCTAACAAACCTAACGGATAACGCTATGGAATCTTTACTTTATGGCCT
Source organism: Balneolales bacterium (assembly GCA_022565805.1). Lineage (GTDB taxonomy): Bacteria > Bacteroidota > Rhodothermia > Balneolales > Cyclonatronaceae > Cyclonatronum. The sequence goes on along the minus strand of JAIULZ010000233.1, from coordinate 4,548 downwards.
TTTTAACACGATGGCCAGTAGTTGGCCAATTTGGCTTGGGGCAGCTGTCTTTGTACTGGCAGCCGGTTTTACGGGAGCACCGTTGCTGGTGTGGCTGGCCGGCGCTGCTATTATTATGTGGGGCTTTGCCGCACCTGTCTGGGCGTGGTCTGCGCTCGGTATTATTGCGCTTTTCTTTGCCGTAAAACCCGTGCGTAAATACACCGTTTCCAACGGGGTGATGAAGCTGATGAAAGCTCTTAACTTTCTCCCGGTTATTTCACAAACCGAGCAAACTGCGATTGATGCCGGTACGGTTTGGGTAGATGGTGAGCTGTTTTCCGGAAAGCCCGACTTTAAACGTATCTTAAACGAAACTTATCCCGAGCTTACCGCCAAAGAACAGGCCTTCCTGGATAATCAGGTGGAGAAACTTTGCGAGATAACTAACGACTGGGAAGTATTCCAAAACAGAGATTTGTCGCCGGAGACCTGGGAGTATTTACTGAAAGAGCGTTTCTTCGGACTTATCATTCCTGAAGAATATGGCGGACTTGGATTTTCAGCTTTGGCAAATAGCGCGATCGTAGCTAAGCTTACTTCACGATGCGGGCCGTTATCTACCACGGTTATGGTTCCGAATTCACTTGGTCCGGCCGAACTTCTTATTCACTACGGCACCGATGAGCAGAAGAATTATTATTTACCCCGACTTGCAGCCGGTGATGAAATTCCCTGTTTTGCTCTCACCGAACCTAATGCGGGTTCCGATGCCGGTTCTATTCAGTCTGATGGCGTAGTTTTTAAAGACAAAGATGGTTCTATCAAGATTCGCTTTAATTGGGAGAAGAGATACATCACCCTTGCGGCTATTTCTACCGTGTTAGGATTGGCGTTTAAGCTTCGCGACCCGGATAATCTGCTTGGAAAGGGAACTGACCCCGGTATTACTTGCGCATTGATTCCAACCAATACTCCGGGCGTGGTTCTGGGCAAAAGACATGATCCGCTGGGAGTGCCCTTTTATAACTGTCCGACCAATGGTAAAGATGTGGTTGTCCCAGCCGATGTAATTATTGGCGGGGTTGAGGGTGCCGGAAAAGGGTGGAAGATGCTTATGGAGTGTCTTGCTGCCGGACGCGGAATCTCTTTACCGGCATCAAGTGCCGGCGGAACCAAGGCGCTTTTACGAGTTACCGGAGCTTATGCAGCGGTTCGTAAGCAGTTTGGGTTGCCAATTGGTAAGTTTGAAGGTATCGAAGAGCCGCTTGCCCGTATGGCCGGCTATGCCTACATACTCGAAGCTGCTCGTGTTTATACGTGTGGTGCGCTTCAGCAGGGAGCCAAACCTGCCGTTGTTACCGCTATTGCCAAATACAGCTTTACCGAAACGTTCCGGAAAGTGGTTAACGACTCGATGGATGTGCTCGGCGGTGCCGCAATTTCAAAAGGTCCAAAGAACATGGTCGCTCATGGATATATGTCGGTGCCCATTTCAATAACCGTAGAAGGAGCAAATATCCTTACCCGCACGCTCATGATCTTTGGTCAGGGCGCAATTCGTTGTCATCCTTACGCGCTTAAAGAAATTCAGGCGCTTTCGAATAACGATTTAAATGCGTTTGATGATGCCTTCTGGTCGCATATTGGCCACGTGGTTAGAAATATGTTCCGCTCGGTCTTGTTAAGCGTGAGCAGAGGCCGTTTGGCTTCATCACCGGTATCTGGTCCTGCGGCTAAATATTACAAAAAAATGGCCTGGACTTCAGCTACATTCGCATTTATTGCTGATGTTGCTATGGGATCTATGGGCGGTGCGCTAAAGATTCGCGAAAAACTGACCGGCCGTTTCGCAGATATTTTGATGTGGATGTACCTCGGAACTTCTGTACTTCGTCGTTTTGAAGCGGAAGGACGCAAAAAAGAAGATGAAGCTTTCCTGCACTACTCTATGCAGCTTTGCTTCAGTAATATTCAGGAAGCCTTCGAAGGTATTTTCAAACATCTTGAAGTGCCGGGACTCAATTGGCTTTTCCGCGGACCGGTTTCTCTATGGTCGCGCATGAATACAATTGGTACCGCTCCCGGCGACAAGCTCGCTCATATCGTTGCCAAGTCAGTGCAAATACCGGGCGAGCAGCGCGATAGATTAACTCCCGGAACTTATATCGCAAAACAGGATTCGGAGCCGGCAGCGCAGCTGGAGAAAGCATTCATGCTGTCTGTTCAGGCAGAAGATGTAGCCAGAAAAATTAAGGATGCGGTCAAAAAAGGCATACTGCCGCGTAAAAAGCCTTTCGAGCTCATCAAAATTGCGCTTGATAAGTCTGTTATTAGTCAGGCCGAGTTCAATCTGGTAATGAGAGCCGAAACCGAAAGGGCAGAGGCCATTCGTGTAGATGATTTCACGCTCGACGAATATCTGAAAACCGCCGAAGTTGCTTGGCCAACTCTGGACAGATCAGCTAAAAATTCTGTAAAACCAGAAATTAAAAAAGTAACGGAAACTGAAGGCACACCTGTTTTGAGTTAAGCAGCTCAAAGCTTTAAAGATCAGCTAAATTAAAAAGACCCCATCATTCAGTAGAGTGATGGGGTCTTTTCATTTCACATCTGTTCTCGACCAACTCAAAACGAACTATTCTGCCGCCATAGGCGCATCGATATCATCTCCGCCGCTACGTTTGTTGCGTTCTTTTATTGATTCAAGCTTTTTTTGTCTCAGTTTAAAATTCACATAGCGGAGACCATAAATTTTATGCATCATTTGATCTCGGAACTCAATGGCCTCCTGTAACTTAGCCTGGTAATTCTTCTTGAACTCAGCCTTGGTTTTAGCCTTTGGTATATAAAACGTCTTGTTTTTATTTACCCCTTTAACAGGAGAGTAGCAAACTGAAAAAACGTGTTCGATATATTCCTTATCGTTGCGTTTTTTACGCTTTTGAGTGTAGCTGATGCCGTTATGACCGATATTGCTTTTGGTTCCTACATGCATCGGGCGGTCGTGGTTTTTCGCGTAGTTTTCCCACTCCTGTATATGTTTATCTCTGAATTCAATGGCAGCTTTCAGTGCTTTGTCTTTTCCATCAAATTTACCATCACTGAAAAACTTGCTGACCTGTCGCCCATCTCTGCGGATGCGGACAAACCACCCAAAAGTGTTTTTTTCGTTTTGATCTATACGAGATATATTTTTCATATGATATAAGCCACAATTTGCGCTTGAGACAAAATTAATGGTCTCCGGATTGTTGAATGAGTTTATACAAAGGTTTTCTCAAGCATTTATGCCCGTTTATTGCCTTTTTATTTTTTAAGATCCCTGTTTCCACTTTGTGGAATATTATTACTTTATAAGATTGTTCAACAAATGAACTCCGCTAAAATAACGGTTTTTATGCTTTTTTGGTGATTCCGTTTACATCAAACTTAATTTTGTTATCAATATTAAGCTGAGAATATTTACAATTTTGATATTGTTTGGGTTAAGCTATGTAAAGGTTTTAATAATATAAATAATCGCGCATCCAATTGTTCATGCTCAAAACCGTTTATTTGAATTTGCTAAGCCTTCTACTATTTAAATATTTCGAATATGTTTGTCATTAATATGTATGACCCAAAAATATAGCTCGGTCCATTAGATTCGGAAAAAGGTAGAATACTGCTTTGTAAAACGTATGTGAAGTACGTTAGCAGATTTTGTCTGCAAAAGTTAATCTCTTCTGCTCAATACTGCCGGATTGCCAGAGTTTCAGTTACGGCTTTACGGAAATTTGAAAAATGCTACCCTTTTATAGAATCATTTATGGTGTAGTATTTTGGTTAGGACTTCTTTCCAATTGTACAATAAACAAATAGTTCAAAGTATTTCAAAAGTCTGATGCAAATAGCCCGAGGCTATGAAATGGTTGACCTTTAGAAAAAGTAAAAATAGTACTAATGTCTTTTAAAATTACATATCGGTTCAAATTTGATAACGAGCTGTAATCAGTTTCGATCGATTTAAATCAACCAAAGATTGGAATTGTGTTCTTACGGAGAATTTCGCAATGCTTGTTATAATGGCAAAACTGCTCTAAAGCCAACTAATTTAAGTTCTTCCTATGCTAAGTTATGTAAGCAGGTCGAATAATCAGCCACTTCACTAAGACTGTTGATTACTTATATTAATCGCTTGAGGAAATACCCGAAGATGTAAACAAATCACAAAATTTCGCCAGTAGTTGGCGCCTCATATATTTAGTGACAAAAAAGAGACTAAGACAAGTTTTGTGAAGTTCCCCTTATATTACAATGCTAACAGAATGTAAATTAATCTATTATTGCCGATCAAGCAAGAATTTTAAGCCTTATTAGCGAAATCGTTTTCATAGCGTTTAAATGCTATTTATGAAGGGAGAGTATACGTTTCATAATAGGTAAATTACACAATCCAAAAATGAAGAAATCAGGAATCAGTATGCAGTCTTCTTACTAAATATGTTACAAAAGATAATGCTGTTAGGTACGAGAAAGCTTTGCAAAACCACTCTTTTGCCCGCCTTCTTCCTTGGAGCAAAAATA
>JAIULZ010000232.1 GCA_022565805.1 Balneolales bacterium | reverse complement strand
GGCAAAAACATCTAAAATAGAAGTAGATAAAAAATCAATTTCCATTATTGAGCAGAACAATGAAGATTATATCTGCTTAACAGATATGGTTCGTGGTCAAGAAGGAGAAGACCATATCAGAAATTGGATGAGAAACAGAAATACCGTTGAGTTTATCGGACTTTGGGAAACCCTTCATAATCCTGATTTTAAACCTGTCGAATTCGACACCTTTAGAAAACAGGCTGGGCTGAACAGCTTTAACCTAACACCAAGAAAGTGGATTGAAGCAACGAACGCTATTGGTGTTTTTTCAAAATCAGGAAGATACGGTGGTACATATGCCCATAAAGACATTGCTTTTGAGTTTGGTTCTTGGATAAGCCCAATGTTCAAACTTTTACTTATCAAGGAGTTTCAACGATTAAAAAAAATAGAGACGAATAAATACAACCTTGAGTGGAATGTAAAAAGAATTTTAACAAAGACTAATTATCACATCCACACTGATGCTATCAAAAACCATATAATACCAGATAAAAACTATCTGAAAGATAAAGAGTGGCTAGTTTATGCCGAAGAAGCCGATTTATTAAATGTAGCTCTTTTCGGATGTACTGCTAAGGATTGGAGAGAAGCTAATAAAGAACATGCAGACAAAGGTTTAAACATTAGGGATTTTGCCAGTATTAATGAATTGGTAGTGTTATCAAACCTAGAAAATGTTAATGCCATCTTAATTGAAAGAAAAGAGAAAAAGGATGATAGATTCATTCAGCTCAGCCAAATAGCAAAATCACAGTTAGCAACCCTGGATGACAAGGATTTTATAAAGTCGTTAAAAAAACTTTCAGAGAAAACGTATTTGGAAGCAGGTAAAAAGAAATAAACTACAAAACGCTAACATCGCCTAAGAGCAAGCGCGCGGAAAGTACTAATTTAAACGTGATTACCTTTAAAAAACCTTGGTCGTGGCGGAAAGGAAATCTGGTTTTAATGCCCGGCAGCTCTTAGCCTTGATCGTTATCGCTAAGTGTAGAAAACCCGAACATCAAAAAACATTAGGAAAAAAGTAACTTTAAAACTGAAACATAATTTATTATTGGAAGTGACATCAGAATCGCAAAATATTGAGTTCAAAAAAAATTGGAGGGACGAATACCTGAAATGGATTTGTGGTTTTGCGAATGCTTATGGTGGAACTATGTTTATCGGACAAGATGATACAGGAAATGTTGTTGACTTGAAGGATGCTGAAAAGCTATTGGAAGAAATACCTAATAAGGTCAGAGACACTTTGGGGATTTTGGTTGATGTTAATCTTCACCAAATGAACCAAGGGAAATTTATCGAAATTCTTGTTGAGCAATATCCTTATCCGGTCAATTATAAGGGACAATATCATTACAGAAGCGGAAGCACCAAGCAGGAACTAAAAGGGGCAGCACTTGACAAGTTTCTCCTTCAGAAAAAAGGGAAAAGATGGGATGGAGTTCCTGTTCCGGATGTTTCAACAAATGACCTCAAGCAAGAAACATTTGATTTTTTTCGCAAACGAGCTTTCAGAAGCCAAAGAATTGGTGAAGAAAGTTTAACTGACAGTAATGATCATCTTATTGAGAACCTACAACTTAAGGAAGGTAAATTTCTTAAGCGTGCGTCTATCCTGCTTTTTCATTCAAACCCTGAAAAGTATATTTCAGGGGCTTACATAAAAATTGGCTTTTTTGAAAGTGACAGTGACCTGAGGTATCAGGATGAAATACACGGGAATCTATTTGTACAAATTGAAAAGACCACAGAGTTGCTTTTCACAAAATACATCAAGGCTTTGATAAGCTATGAAGGATTAAATCGGGTAGAAACATACGAGTATCCGAAAGAAGCAATCAGGGAAGCATTGCTTAATGCTATTGCCCATAAAGACTATTCAGGTGGCGTTCCAATTCAAATCAGTGTCTACAATGACAAGTTAATGATTTGGAATGAAGGGCAGCTGCCTGAAAATTGGACAGTTAAGAACCTATTGGAAAAACACGCCTCACGACCATACAACCCCGACATTGCAAATGCATTGTTTCGAAGTGGTTACATTGAATCTTGGGGACGAGGAACCATTAAAATCATCAACGAATGTAAAAAAGCAGGAATTCCCGAACCGGTTTTTATTTACGATTCAAGCGATATTTCTGTAGAGTTCAGAAAAGACATTTACAATGAAAAGGATCTGCAATCATTCGAATTAAATAAGAGACAGTTTGATGCCTTGTTGTTCTTTAAGTCAAAAGGTGAAATTTTAAGCTCAGAATATATGAAAAAATATGCTGTTACTGACCGCACTGCTCGTTATGATTTGTCAGACCTTGTCCAAAAGAGTTTACTCATTAAGCAGGGTGATAAAAAATCGACAAGGTATGTTTTTCCGATAAATTTCCGATAAATTTCCGATAAAGGATATATTTTTCCGATAAATTTCTAGTCTGATCGAATGACAAGTAAAGGTTTTAAATGTGAAAAAGTAAGGTAGACTCACTAACAATGGAAACCAGGAAATAAACAAGACAACAGACAGGTGTGCCAAACGGACAGGAAGGTGCTTCTAATCCGCTACTCCCCATACACGCAAAACGTTATCTCTATCTCACACTGTGAGTCCGATTTATAGCAACACTTTCCTATTGACTCGTCCATATTTATAGTATAGTATAGCTGCACTTCAACGCTCGTCGCCCGGCAGCTCAAAACGGAGACCGATATTTCCAACGTAAATTAAAATTTATGATCACGCTCTCCCCTCTTCCGTCCTCGATTATACGTATCTCATAAACACCTTCCTTCCTTAAATTTCCTTCTGTTTTGTTGTTTGGTGATGGTATCTTTGCGCTATAGAAATGATTCACAAAACAGACTCGACTGAATTTTTAAACGACTATTGGAAGGCTTTGAATTACGATGAATTTTACGGCGGAATTGCACGAAATTAAATTATCCGGGCTATATGATGGTCTGAGGAATCGCCTGAATGAGCTTCAAAAAGACCAAAGCAAGGTTAGCGCATCGCGGAAAATTGTGGATGATGCGCTCAAAGACGGATCGGCTTATTATGGAATTAACACGGGTTTTGGCGGACTCGCAAATCAGAGGATTTCTGATGATGATCTTTCCACGCTTCAGCAAAACCTGATTTTATCACATGCGGTTGGAGTTGGGCAAAATGTTCCTAAAGAAATCAGCCGGCTGATGCTTCAGCTTAAAGTGCACACCCTGGCTCAGGGGTATTCTGGAGTTTCACGTGAAACTTTTTCGCTATTGCTTGAATTTGCGCTTCGTGACCTGATTCCCGTAATTCCATCAAAAGGAAGTCTTGGCGCATCAGGAGATTTGGCGCCTTTGGCTCATCTTGCGCTTCCGCTAATCGGCAGAGGGCACTTCTGGGATGAAAGCGGGACAATTATTCTGGATGCTCATGAGGTTTTAGAAAAAGAAAAACTGAATCCCGTTGAGCTGCAGGCCAAAGACGGCCTTTCTCTTATTAACGGCACGCAGCTTATGACCGCCTATGGAGCCTGGATACTCGAGAAATCGGCTCGCCTGCTCAAACTGGCAGATATTATAGCAACGGCAAGTCTGGAAGGACTTCAGGGGAGCATCAAGCCGTTTGATGCGAAAATTCACGCTGTAAGAAGACATGAAGGTCAGCGTATTGTTGCCGAGAATGTGCGTCAGCTCCTGGAAGGAAGCGAAATTCTGGAATCGCACCGGCACTGTGGCAAAGTTCAGGATCCGTACAGCCTGCGCTGCGTACCACAGGTACATGGTGCAAGCCGGGGAGCAATTGTGCACGCATCAGAAATTATCGAAACGGAAATCAACAGCGTAAACGATAATCCGCTGGTTTTTCCAGATGGATCGATAATTAGTGGTGGCAACTTTCATGGTCAGCCGCTTGCGCTGGCTTTAGATTATGCAGCGATTGCCCTGGCAGAAATGGCAAACATCTCCGAGCGACGAACCTACCTCCTGCTCGACGGTCATGATGGCTTGCCAAAACTGCTCATGAAAAACACGGGCATCAACTCCGGTTTCATGATTCCACAGTATACGGCTGCATCGCTGGTATCGGAAAACAAGGTTCTGTGTCATCCGGCATCGGTAGATTCTATTCCGTCGAGTTTGGGTCAGGAAGACCACGTAAGCATGGGTAGCATAAGCGCTACCAAACTGCTTCAGGTATTCGAAAACGTTGAGCACGTACTTTCGATTGAGCTATTATGCGCTGTTCAGGCGCTGGATTTCAGGATGCCGCTAAAACCCGGGAAAGGAATTAGCCGGTTTCATAGCTTCATCCGCGATCATATACCACATGCCGCCGCCGACACCTATTTCAAAGAATTCATGGAAAAAAGCCTCACGCTAATCCGCTCGACCGATTTACTAGAGGCCGTAGAAAGTGTATCGGGTGAGCTACAGTGAAGGTGAGTGAATGGAAGATTTGTGTAAATCGGGAAAAGTAGCGGTGTCTTAAGTACAATTCAGCAAACCATTTACTCGTAGATTCTTATTCCTCTTCATTCTGAGGTCTCCTTTTCCATTGCAGAAACTGTGATATGGAAACTAACGTAACTGCTGCAAAGATTAGCTGTAATCCAAAATCCAACACTAAACACTTAACATTGAGGATCGGAACAGTACAGCGATTTTACACGGATTGGCGCGGATTATTCTGGGTTTTGAATTGGTATGTAGTGGATTCTGAAGTATTGGGTGGATTGAAGCTCGTTAAATTGAACCACAGAGGGAACAGAGGTTCACAGAGGTTGAGGTTGAGGTTGAGGTTGAGGT
>JAIULZ010000231.1 GCA_022565805.1 Balneolales bacterium | reverse complement strand
CCCCCAAGGATTCATTTTTCCGCAGAATCGGGCACTTCAAATGTTAATTAGCCATTCCAGTTGGGATATTTAAAATAGGATAATTCATAAAAGTATCAATTTTGCATAACGGTCTGGCAAATAAGCGGCGCGGCTAAGTCTTTGAATGTAAGCAACTAAATACAAACGCGTCCGCTTGATTTGCTTTGTTATAGAGCTACTGTAAGCTTTCCCATTCATTGGGTACCAATGCTGGAGGATTAATCCAGGGCTTTTCAACCATAGAATTTTGGAACCATTCATCGCGAAGATTTGCATGTTCAGTTACGATAATTTGGAAACTTGGACATTCATTTGTTACAAATCTATATAAAATCTCAAATAACTTACGTACTCTATTAATGTCTGAATCTCTTTCTGTTTCTTCAATCGAACCAGATGCACTGCTATACACTTGCTCAGAAGGAAAATAAACCTGCGTTGGTTGATCTAAAAATAAGAAGGAGGGTATAGGCCTATTGTTCTTTGAAGAAAAATGATGGATAGCTAGCAATGCGCCTATATGATATGCAAGATGATTGGAAGCACCACCTGTTTTTTGCATTGGTACTGGTCGATCCGGTCTGTCAACAACAACAGTCAAATTTTTGAAATCAAATCTAAATGTATATTCGGAAAACTCAGCATCTAAGTCTTTCACATATTTATCAAGTCGTGATGAGATAATACTTAAAATAGAGGTTAATCTATCTTCAGAATTATCTGTTCCAATTTCAGATTCTATTGTATCAATCTTTTGTTGAATATTTTCAATATTTCTAATTAGGTCAGATTTGTCATCTACAGGATTATAATTCTCAAGAAATAAACTAATTCTACCTATGGTTCTTGCAGCTGCAGCATTTAGATTGTCCATTTGTGCAATTGCTTCATTTGCTGAAATAGCTGAAGCTAATTCCTCTTCTTTACTTCTTACGGTTTGATTTAGTTCTTGAAGTTTTTCCTCTAAGCCAACTATATACTCATCTAGGTTAGGCTTCTCACCCGCTACAGTTTTTAATTCTTCCTCTAATGAGACTAACTCATTTAATAGTGCCTCAGCGATTGGTGTTTCTAAATTTAAATTCTCGGGTGCAAATGGCCATTGCCACTTTCCCTCACTATTATAAGGAAGGGCATTGATTGATTGAAGTCTACTGTATTGTTCTTCGGCCTCATTTGTAAAGCCAGCTGTTTTTTCTAAAAAAGATTGAGTAGTCCGTAGGGTTTCCTTCAATTCGCTCTTCTCTTTTCGCAATTCCCTTAATTCATTTTCAAGTATTATGATTTCTTGGGCATTACTTTCGGGAATTGGTGTTGGTTTCCATTCCATTAAATTTTCTAAAGTGCTAATTGCATGATTTGAATCTTCTGGCTGATAGGTATTAGATAATATCCCAACTTGCTTTGCTTCAGATAGCAATCCATTGATTCTTACATCAATTTGAGTATCAAACTGTTCTTTTTCTGCGAGTCTTTTTTCAGCAATCTTTAAATCTCTTCTCAATGATCGCAGTTTACTCTCTAATTCTAATTTACCTTCAGGTGTAACTCCCAAAAGAATTGGTAGAGTATCTTTAATTGACTGCGGTATAAAGCTTTCATTTTGGCGGTAAAAAAGTTGATCCTTATTTGCTATCAAATTTTGCTTCTGAAATAGATAAAACGGAGTATGTTTAATATTGGGTTTATAAGAATCACGGCTATGAGAACTAGAAACCTCAGTTTTATGAGATGGGATTCCTAATTTATTTGACAGTAGCGATACAACTGTATCATCATCAGAATTTTGTTCTAACGATTCGAAAGAAGGAGGTTTTATATCATTACCTCTTCTAACCATGGCCTTTGAACAACTAGAAGCAGTAGCAGCAGGGGTCGGTTTTGCAATTAATATTTGTTCGTTATGGAACTGAAATATTACTGCATACCAAGAAACTTTATCTCTAATTGGTCCCTCTGGTATATTAAATGTACTCCTACCCATGCAATATTCGACAATCTCCGACAATGCAGATTTTCCTGTAGATGATCGACCTGTAATAATATTTAGACCATTCACCTGAAACTTTACTCGTCTGATTTGACCTGAATGACTGTATAAAATTATTTCTTTTATATTCATGGTTTCACCCCTAAAGAAGTATAAATAGTTACCTTATCATTAATATTACCAAACTTTTTTCCAATTAGTTTAGCTGCCTTTTGACAATCCTGAGTATCTTGGCTCCCCTTTATTGTTTTCCTAATACCATCTTCATTTAATTTTAGGGAACCATTTTCGTCTACTTCTATTGAATTACATTTCATAAGAAAGGCCAATGCTTCCATTGTGTAAGGTAAAAGGCCGCGCGTCCTTTGTGCAAAGTTTACTCTGATTTCAGGATATGCTTCTAATATTTTTGTAAAGTAATATCGATTATTATCGAGAATTTGATTCCTTGTTCGTTTATGCAAACATAGAGGTAATATTAAAAGTGATAGAGAGTAGGGCATTGATTCACTTGTCTCTCGGTAAAATCCATCAATACCTCTTGCTAATACTAGTCCACAAAAGGCAGGATTAAAAAGTGTTCGAATTTCCGGTGGCCTTACATTCCAATCTTTCATTTTTCAACCTCATCCAATATTTCTTCTAATCTTTCTTTGAAATGAGGGTGCCAAAATACTCTGGGAGAACTTTCATTTGCCAAAATGTGATAACTGCCCATATGGACAAATGTCTTAGAAACCTTTGGGCGAATTCTAAAATTTTCGTGATCACTTGTAGATATTTGATTTAATAATTTTCTAGCGGTTGCTTGGATTATTTTTTCAGGTGCATCCTCTTCTAATTCTTCAAAAACTATTTCTTTAAGTCGACTCCACTCATCAACAAGTCTGTCATCATAAGTTTCCAACTCTCCATTTAGATCTGCAAATTCACGTAACCATGAATTTCGTTGTTGAAAGGCACGGTAATAATCTAAGATTGCCCTTTTTATTCGTTCAGACTTAAGGCCAATTGCCCTTAGCTGTTTTACAAATAGTCTGTCATCTGACTCTGGAAAAATGTCTTCGTCTGGCTCTGCAAATTCGAACTCTATTGGAAGATTATCTGCATGATATTCTTCCGCAATAAAAGAAAGTTTTCCGGATACCTCTTGCACACTGATTGGTTCATTCCTTTTGCCGGTGAGTAAATCAATACATTCACTAAACCACCAACCTTCAAGTCTCTCATAAACTTTTTCTCTAAAATTAGCACGAACTGTTCTTAACCTTTGGTTAATTATTATTTGCGGGATATCCTGTATGCGTTCTTGTGAATCAAAGATTGTTATACAACTAAAGAAATGATTAAGATCATCCTCTGGTACATCATTAATTAGTTCATAGATTTTTTTTAAAGTTTTAGACTCAGATTTTTCCAGGACAGATTTCATTTCATTGCCATAATCAGTTCTTAGTTCAGAATTTGGGATAAACCTTTTAAGAACCGAACCTTCAGGTATTTTACCTGTTGTAAATAGAAAAAAAGACAGGTCTTTTTTTGAGGAGACACTATTTTCAATTTGATAATAATTCAACCAGATTCTTACGGATTTCCAGAAGTCAGGCGATAGGTCTGTTAGTGAATCTCCGATTGCCTTATGTTTAAGAGAGGCTAAAATTTTTCCCTCCTCAGGATCACTAAAATCAATATCATCATCTTTTTCAATGAAGCAGACTGTATTCTCATTTAACTTGAATGTCTGTAGCAAAGCGAATCGAACTTGATATACATAACCAAGTGCTTGTTCAGCAGCAGAGTATAATTTCTCAGAAGCCATGGATAAAGTTTAATTTTCTAGAAATATGTAATCATTCATGTTAAATATTGAGTTACTCAACTGAAATGATTGTTTGTTCAAGCTCTATAACGCCCCCGGCAAATAAGCTGCGCGGCTAAGTAGTTGAATATAAGAAAAGAAACGTAAACGCGTCCGCTTGATTTGCCTTGTTAAGGGAAAGACGTCTAATGTGACCAAAAAACCCACCAAAACCCAGCAGGCTCAAAAAAGAAACAATTGCTGCTGACCTCAAAAAGGCTCGCCCACATGCCGGAATCGAAGCACCCGTCATACAGACCCGGACGCAAAATCTAAAACAGAAGCTCAACAACGCCACCCCACATAAACCGGTCGGCGCCATTCGAACAGCGGAAGCAGGAGGCAGGCCCATTTCCCATCACCAAGCTCACCACCATTTCCCTTTCTTTGAAAACCCGGAATTCGATTAGCCACCATGCGATAAAACACGTGGGCGGCCCTCACGAAGGGAGTTAAGGGAGTACAACGCGCCGGGCCCGGAATTCCCACCTAAAAAATCACCACAAGCACCTGCCTGATCCAAAACGAACCAGCTAAACCATACCAAAAGGGTAGAGGCTCCGATATTGGACCGATTGACCAACTTCAATTAGCGCCCGCTGCCTGAGCCACCAATAAAGTCGTAGAAACCGAAGAAAACCTGACCAAACGCTGCCCGGCCACCTTCCTGGAAAAATCTCAAATCCACCAGCCGCCCGAAGCCGGAACCACCCGAACCTCGCCACCAAATCGGCCTGCCCACCCAAACGATCTCGATGACTAAAACCGCCCGGAAACGCCCATCTAAACTGCCCGGATTTTATAGAAAGCAAGGCCAGCAATGCCGGAAAAAAGCCAGAAATCTGAATCCAGCAAAAAACACAAAAAAACGAAAACAAGAAACCCAGAAAGGGATGAGCCTTTTTGAGCCTTAACTATTTATTAAACGCCTCCCAATATACTCCTCTGATTCGTATAAGCAAAGAA
>JAIULZ010000230.1 GCA_022565805.1 Balneolales bacterium | reverse complement strand
AGTTGCTGTTCAAAAAACTGAAACAGAACTTCCAGCTCCATTATTTTTATTCAGAGACCGAGAACGGGATTAAAACCCAAATATGGTGTACATTGATTGCTCAATTGTTATTGCAAGTGTTACGCGTAAAATCCGAGAGCAAAAAGGCGTTTTCAACCATAGCGGCGCTGATAAGGATCCACCTGATTAGTAACCTTGAGGTATTGTGGATGGTGCAAAACAGTAGAAGGACATACATAAAACGTAAAAAACGGGGCAAACCCCCTGCTGTTCAAATAGCTTTGTTCTAATAAAATAAAAAAGGGGGGGGTAGTTTTTTAAAAACAAAACAAATAACGCCATTAAACAGCGCATTTAAGTTGTTTTTGATTAACTTTAAATTTCCCCGTTTGCTAGTGATTTACGAGGCAGATGGCACGGTTTACCTGCCGCTTATGGGCGGAATTCCAGGTCAGACGGTTTTTAATTTTACTACAGATCTATTTGCAGAAGAAGCGAGAATAATTGCGCTCATGGATAAACAAACGGGTGAGGTAATGGAAATCAAGGGCCGTTATCCACCTGCCTACCGAAACAATTCCGGCCCAAGAGCCTTCCCTTTTTTCTTTTATGACGTGAAACCCAATGGTAATTTTATTTTTTCTTTTGCCGGTGACCCTCTTCTGCATGTGTTAGATGAAGATTTCAAGCAGGTTCGTTCTTTTGGTGTGCCGGGGGATGGCATGAATATGGATTACAGACCCATACCACAAAATCTTGAAGATAGAGATTTCGCAGAGTGGATCATGGATCAGTCTGAGGAATTCGATTTCTATACATCGCTTAAATATTTTCCGGAAAGCGCTCTTTTGCTTAGAGGTTATATATTGAACGATAATGCTGATTATGATGGCATGCAGGTCTACCGGGATGGCGTTCTTATTGCAGATTTTAACGTGCCGGCAGGCTTCAGAATAGCTGGCTACAGTAACTCAGTTTATTACAGTGAAGTTGTGCCCGATTTTGACACTTTGACAAAAAAAATCTACACATTCACCTTGAAATAAACCTTTAATAAGATGAAATTTTTTATTCCTCTCTTTTTACTGAGTAGTTTTATAATAATTTTCACTTCTGATCGGGTGACCCGTGCTCAGTATATCGATTCTGATTCTTCGGAATTTGCCGAGATCTGTAAAGACACCATTTTTGATGAGTATCAACTTTTAAGGAGTACCCTTAATTCCGAAAAAGGCACAGTAGAAGAACGGTTCATTGCTAATTTAGGATATTATGGTGATTTAGACTTTGGTATTATTGATTTTAAGCCTAATTGTTTGAAACCTAGTAATTACGTTAAGAAAAATAAGCTGCCGCGAACTCAAAGCTTGGAAATAGAGCAGTAAATATGATTTTCAATCACTTCCCCGTGATAAATATAGCGCTATCCCAAATTCCCACTAATAATATATTATACACGATAAGCTAACTTTAACAGCGTTAGTGTTATGCCAACGTTGGTACTAATTGTCTTCTGGTCTAAAAATCTTTATAATTACATCATGAGTATAGAACAAAAGAAAATATCGCTTATTAACTGGATATCAACTCTTGAAGATGAGGTGATTCTTGATCAATTGGAAGGAATTAAGAAAACTTCCATAGATCAACTTCCAGGTGCAATAGTCCAACTGATAAAAATGGCAGAGGATGAACCAAACGAAAATCTAATAAAGCATACAAGTGCAAAAGATTTTCTAAAAATGAAATGAAAGAAGTTCAGTGGACCGAAATAGCCAGAAGAACCCTCCAAGAAACTTCTGATTTCATCCTTGAACAATGGAGTAGTGATGTCAATAAAGAGTTTATAGAGCAGCTGGATTATAGGATAGGACAGCTTCAGAATAATCCAGAACTTGCTCCGGCTTTCGAGGATTCTCATATTAGAAGACTGATTATACACAAAACGGTGTCCCTGTTTTATGTCAATACCACTCAATTTATCAAAATTCTTGTAATCTGGGATAATCGACAAGACGCATATAAACTCTTGAAAAAGTTAAGTGATGCCAACAGAAGCTGACCGGGAATTTGTTTTACTCTACGTTAATGCGTGCTATACTGAGCCGCTATGGCAAGGTAAATCATGGTACTCTATTAGCGTTGGAAATAGGCTTGGATAACATAAGGAAAGTTACTCTCCGGTTTGATTCATGATTAGAAGATTGGAAAACTTGTGAGCTCACGATTCGATTTGAAAAGATTTCCGGAATGTAGAAGAAAATAATAACTAAAGTTCAGGATTAGATTTTCCAATCTATATCAAATTGGTAATCATATTCCGGAGAATCCTTCTTCCATCACAAAAAAGCCCGTCAGGCTAAAATAACCTGCGGGCTTTTCCATTTATGATGGTTGATCTTCGAAACCTTTTCAAGTAGGATAAGATCTAAAAATCAAATTATTAACAATTTACTCTGCTGCCGTTAGTTCTCTGGGATGTGCCATATCCACGCGCTGCAGGAAGTCGTTTGGGCGAAGGAACCCAATTACACGCGCCTGCTGCACTTCATTGCCATTTGCATCGATAAAGACAATAGTAGGCACGCCAGCTATATTGTACTGCTGCCGCAGCGCCTCCGATTCGGGGGAGTCGAAGTTGGTTAAATCAACTTTCAGCCGCACCATGTTTTGGGTCGCATCAATTACTTCCTGATCGGTAAAGGTGATGCGCTCCAGCTCAAGGCAGGGTATGCACCAGTCGGCGTAAAAATCGATCATCACAGGTTTGCCGTTTTGAGCAGCCATCTCGATTTTATCAGCTGAGTATGTTTCCCATATAATGCCCTCTTTTTGCAGATTCATATAAAGCATCACAGAAAGGCCGATGGCGACAATTCCGGTAGCGTATTTTGTAATCATAAACCCGGTTTTGCCTTTTCCGCTCTGCTCGATAAAGCCGAGATAAATACCGCCAATTAAAAGGGTACCAACGATAACCCACTCAACCAGCTGTGGAAAGAGCGCAAGACCCAGATAGAAACCGCCAACACCAATTAGAATAATTCCGAACAGTTTCTTTACCCAAACCATCCATGTGCCGGATTTTGGCAATTGAGACATTAAACCGGAGAATGTACCCAAAATGAGATAGGGCAATCCAAGGCCTAAGGAGAGTATAAAAAATACCCAGAAACCGAATACCGGATCGCCGACTGTGCCCACATAGGCAAGCAGCGCAATAATAGGTGGGCCAACGCAGGGTGCGGCAAAAATGCCAACTACAAGTCCGGAGATGAATAACCCAATAACCCCGGTGGAGCCGGAGCCGCCTAATTTGCTGGTGAGCCAATAAGGCATCTGAATTTCATACAGGCCAAACATACTTAAAGCGAGGCCGAACATTAGAAAACCGATAAACCCAAGCATCCACGGGCTTTGAAGCCAGCTTCCGAAGAGTCCGCCGCTAAGGGCAGCAATCACCCCAAGCACAGAGTACATGGTTGCAATTCCAAGAACGTAAATCACGGCTTTACCGAATACGCGCAGGGTATTTGTGTCCTGCTGACCTCCAAATAACGAAACCGTTACCGAAATCATAGGATATACGCAGGGCGTAAGATTCAGCGCTAAACCAATCAGGAAAATTCCAAGAAAAGCCAGGAAGAGGTTTCCATCAAATAGTGCGGAAATATCACCGCTTCCAGATCCGCCTGTAACGGCATCGTCATAAGCCAGGAATTGGGCTTCGTTTGCTGAAGGCATTCCAGCTCCGGCTTCAACAATTTGTATCGGAATTTCAACTGTTTTGGTGCCCGGCGCCAGACACTGCATATCGTCGCAGGCCTGTACCGTAAGTTTTGCCCGCAGTATGTACTCACCTATTGGCGTAGAGGAGGATGTGCGGAGATTAAGATAAATGGGTGATGTTTCCTCATACACGTCCAGAGGCTCTTCAGCGAAGCCAAAGGTCATGGTTAAGGCCGGCGGATAGCGGATATCGGTGAGGATAATATGTTCCGATCTTTCCATCTCCAGGGTTGTGGGTATGAGCCATTCCAGCGTTGGCGTATGGGAATTTACGTGCCACGGATACTGTATATTAAGCTCAACTACGGCCCTGAACTCTTCACCCTGCTCAACCTGAGTAACGTTCAGCGCGGTTTGTACATCCAGCTGATCCAAACTCGATACCATTTGAGCCTTGGATTCGGCAGTAGCCAGCAGCCCGATTGCCATAATCAAAAGAAACTGCAGTAGCCTGAAACCAGCTTTATTCATGCGGGAAATTTCGGGATTAGAAATGCAATAATTCATAGTTGATTAGTCAATAGTGAAAGAGTCGAAAGGAATATTGCGCTCGTAAGCTTCGGTGCCAACATATACAAGAAGACGTTCAAAGGTATTCCGGTCGATAAATCCAGGCTGGAAACCCAGGGGTTCACCATCTGTATCGAGGAAAATCGTGGTGGGATATCCGGTAACACCAAGAGCCATAGCTAATTCTTGTTTGGTCATAACTTCACCGTTAAAGCGGACTCTTTCGGAAGATTCAGCATTTAAACGAACGGCAAAAAAGTGTTCATCTAAAGCCTTCTTGACCCGATCGGCAGCATAGGTTTCGGCTTCCATTCTCCTACAGTAGCCGCACCAGTCGGTGTAGACGTCGATAATTATTTTTTTATCATTTTCACGCGCCATAAGAACGGCGTTTTCAAGTGATGTCCAGCCTTGATAGGTATCAATTTCTGCACCGGCCAAAAACTCCTGCGGTACAGTGCGGTTAATTTCCGGACTTTCGCATGCCATCGTTAATAATGGCAGTGCAATTATAAGAATGAAAGATATTATAGGTTTCATAGC
>JAIULZ010000229.1 GCA_022565805.1 Balneolales bacterium | reverse complement strand
CCAAGCCTTAAACTATGAGGCTAGTCCGATTAATCTTTAATTCGAAATTTATGTCTTCAAGCGCAAAATCTTGTGTCACAATACAATTACTTACCTTCGTAAAACTTCGAATCTTCGTGACCTCGTTGCTCAAATTTGACTTTTCGGAGCGGGCGCGCGGGCGCAACTATAATCATAATGATTTGCATCATTGATGCTGTAGGATTAAAACTTGATCCATTAAATATTATATTTTGAAAGCAGAAAAAGCAGTCTGCACTGTAAACGTATTCATTTTTAAACAGCTATATTTTTTGATTACTTTGGTTTTCCGGAACTGGAACTAGAACTAGAATTGGAAATGGAACTGAAGTCAAAATATAAAGAAGAGATAGAGTTTAGATTACACTCCCACCCTTTACCATTCAGGCAGAAACCCAATAATACTGTTACCTGATAGGTTAAAACGGCATTTCTTTTTTCCTCTTCCCTGAACTTATAACCATCTAATAATTAATCATTCTATGAAAAGTATCACAACATTTAATCTACTTCTATTGCTTGCGGTAGTAACGTTTTCTATGTTCCTCACGAACTGCGCCAACGATACTGAAGTACCAAATATAAATACTCAAGCATCTCAAACCGTATCCGTTGCAGATTATCCCTATCCTGTTGGCGTATTGTTTGTGAATAAAGACTATACTTATTTTATTGAACACGTTACGGATCCCGGTCCAACCGATGCTTTTATGGTTGCGGGCTATAACGACACCTCTACGATCGTAATTCTTGAAGACGGCTCTGCTTTAGTTACTTTTACAGAGCACCCTGAAGACTGGAATGGTGGCGGCACCCTGGCACAGCGCCCCGTTCAACTGGATCCCTACAACGTAAACTATGACCTTTCGGGTGTTAAAACTATATCTTTCGAAATCAAATCTACCGACTTTGACGTTAATCAGGTTTCTTTCGGCGTTCAATGGGAAGGGCCCGATTATGATATCAATGATGCCTCAAAAAGAAGCGGTGGAGAAAAACTTTTAACGCTCGGGCAGTTAGGGATCGACGATATTACAGACTGGACATCAGTAATTATAGACGTTTCGCCGGGCGGCGATATTCCAGAAACAGGCACCTTAAGATATGACCACAAAGAGGTAGCCTTCCACGCAGAACAAGGCAACACCTATGTTAAGGTTCCGCTTATAATGATTTGGGAAGGAAGAACACATGAAGCTGGTGAGTCCTTCGAAATCCGCAATATCGCCTTCCTTAATGAGACCGGCGAACACGTAGAAATCGCTGCTGATATCCTCGCAAAAGCTGCTGAGCATGCAGAACGAGAGTAACCGAGGCTCCTTAAAAACTTTGATTTTTTTATCGACTTCTTCCTTGTTGCAAATAATGATGGTTGAATACTGCCGAAAATGCAGTAGCTAAATAATTCATACTTAATAAAACAAGTAACATTGTACCTTCTATTAATCTTGTTAGCATTTTTTGCTTGTAACAAGAAACATAATGCGGTTGATGTAAAATTAGGGGGCTGGGAATTTCAAGTTCTGTTTGTATTGCTATTGGCACAAACAGGCTGTAACAGGCAAAATGTCGTTATATGCAATCCTGAATTTACAGATCAGTGCATTACCGTTATTGATCGTGCATTCAGTGATATCAGATATGTTATTGATGGAAATCACAGCAAAATACCCGATTCAGGATATGTAAAGATTCGATTGAGCAATCACTATAGACCTGGTGATACCATTAATATATGCTGGGAAATTGATGGATATGATTGGCTAGCAACTGTTAATCGAAGTTCACTTATTGAAAGCAAACTCGATGAACACAGATTCAAATTTACAACCATGCTTGATTCAGATGCGTTAGGTTTACCCACTGAAGCAAGGTTCAGACAGCCGGGTTGTACCAGCGTAGCCTTGTATAATATTATTCATGCATATCCGGAAGGTACTGCGGTTGTTCGCTATTAGTCATCTATCCCGATAATTAGGCGTATCAAGCATTACCTTGCTGAGCTGCAAGCGTTTTTTCCTTAACTTCAAGCTTAATTGCTGTGTAGCATAGTTTCCAGACTGCTATCACAAATTTCTCAAACTTAAATCCAACAAATTATCGTGCCTGTTCGTCTTAACAAATTCATCAGTGATGCCGGTATCTGTTCCCGCCGGGAAGCAGATCGTAAGATTAAAAACGGCCATGTACGTGTGAACGGGCGAGCTGCGCAGATTGGTGATATGGTTTCCGAAACGGACCGTATTCTTGTGAGTGGAAACCCGGTGGAAATGCGCTCTCAACATGTTTACCTGGCCTACAATAAGCCGATCGGGGTTACTTCCACTACCGATCGCACCGATCCCGATAATATTCTGAAAGCCGTAGGCTACCACGGCGGACGTGTTTTTCCGGTAGGGCGTCTCGATAAGGATTCGGAGGGTCTTATTTTACTGACAAACGACGGGGATATTGTAAATAAAATCCTGCGCGCCAGCAATAAACATGATAAGGAGTACATCGTTTCTGTTGATAAACCTGTGACACCCGATTTTATTCGCCAAATGGCAGAAGGAGTTTCCATTCTTGGCGTGATGACTCGCAAGTGCACGGTAGAGGAAATTAATCCCCATACCATTCGTATTATTTTAAATCAGGGTATGAACCGGCAAATTCGACGAATGTGCAAAGCATTGGGGTATAGCGTAACCCGTTTACAGCGTATTCGGGTTATGGATATTAATCTAAGCGGTATAGAAACTGGTAGCTGGCGTTTTTTGACCGAATCAGAAAAAGACTCCCTATTGCAAGCCGTTGCGGGGTCTCGTAAAGAAGCGTTCAAGCGACCGGCACGAAAGCAGAGTACTTCTGGTGAATCCGGTTCAAGTTCGGGTTCGGGAGCTCATCATCATAAAAAAAAGAAAGCAGATGGATCGGATAAGGCCGATTCCGAAAATTCGGCAAAGGGAAAAAAGCGGACGAGCAAAAACCGCTCTGCCGATAAAACTTCGGGAAGTAATAAAAAAGGATCGGAAGGAACACGCCGAAAAACTACCGCGCGAAGTTCCGCTACCAAGCGAACCACTTCTAAATCAGGCAAAAACACTGGCCGGAAGGCTGCAAACTCATCAATAAAATCTACAGGAAAACCAAAACGAACAGGCTCAAAAACAAAAAAGTGAGGCTTCCCTGCTTCATGCAAAAAATGGGTTAGCTTAATATTTTTAAGGCTACAAATGCAGTGTTTTCCTTCATGTTAAACATGGTATAGTAAAAATTACTTTTTAATACCATGCTATTGAGCCTCTTGTAAGTTCTTCGCCGCGATAACTTCCAATCGAAGCGACCGGAGTGGATACGACTTCTCCATGTAATGGGCGCAAAACATTGAAATGCAGATGTGGAACCGTTGAAAACCCGGTATTACCGGAAAGCCCTATTGGCTGACCCACAGCAACAGTATCGCCCAACGCAACCAGGCTTCCTTTATGATCCAGATGAACATATTGAGTAAATGCGCCGGAATTGGGATGATACAGAGTAATAAGGTTAGCAAAGTCACGCCATTTACGTGAACTTCCACCATATTTATAATCCTGAATTAACCCAACTACAATGCCATCGGCTGCCGCAAGAACGGTATCGCCAATAGCCATATCGAAATCTAAAGCATAGCGCGAAAAAGTTGTATTGTGAGAGAACTCGCCATAGTACCCCTGCAGTATTTTGTATGATTTTCCCTTTGTGAATGGTAACTCAAGTACTGGAGGTATAAACGGTGCATCCGGGTCGCCAAAAAGTATTCCAAAACTTATTTTGGGCGAGTCGGGTAAATCATTTGAAATAAAAATCAGTGAGGTATCCGCGTAAGCAGAAAGCACAAATGGAAACGAATCGGTCAGCAATCCCATTAAGACCGCATTTTGTGATGTAGCTGAAAATTGAAGTGGTGCGGCTATTGTATTTTTTAAGCTAACAGATAAACTGTCTGCATTTTTGCTTATTTCAATTATCGGATCGAATTGAGCAAATTGTTCTTTTGGAGGCTGTTTACACGAAGCTAAACCAACCATTATCATCATCAGGAATACAATTGGAATGCATCTACTGATTGAAAGATTTTTGGGTTTAATTATCATAATATTTAATACACCGTTTTCGGATGACCTTTTAAATAAACCTTTTACTAAGTATTTGAAGGCTTTGCAAAACCACTCTTTTGCCCGCCTTCTGAAACAAGCAACTCATATAGAAACAATACAATATTCTTAAGATTATGGCCAGATAAGAATTATAAAAAATTAAATTCAATTTTAGAAGACTTGCAGGCACCGGATGCGTAAGTCATGATAATGCGCAGATAGGTTTTAGCGGGAGGAAGTTTGCCATTAATCCACGAGAGGACTGGAAACAAACAAATCTATAACGACGCCAAGCGAATACAGCAAATTAACTTCATGGCAAGAACGGCACAATGTGGTTTGGGAGGCCCTAGATACTTTATATGTTATCCTGTGGAACACTGCATGACCCCAAGAATCGAACTAGGGGATCTGATCGGAGAGCTGATTCGAGAATTGTCAGTATCACATACATCGATACGCGGTAGGTAAATACAATTAGATGACAGCAATCTTTGGAGCGTAAACAAACCGAGACGAGGCCAGCGAGGGATTCCGGGGCGACTATATCTATAAATCCGACCCGGATGCTCCAACCTGACATGACCAGTCAGGTGATAAATGGATCTGTTGTTGAAATTACCATCGTAACATCCATATTTTTTTATATTAACTACGTTTTGCAGAAGGCTTTGCAAAACCACTCTTTTGCCCGCCTTCTTCCTTGG
>JAIULZ010000228.1 GCA_022565805.1 Balneolales bacterium | reverse complement strand
CCCTTCATTTGGCAACGACCTCATCGAAGCAACAAAAGCTTTATCTGTTGACACTATGAACACTGTTGGCACTGTATTCTTGTGAACCCATCACTCAAAGAAAAAATCCGTGTAAATCTGCGAAAATTCGCTGGACAAAACCTACGCCAGACAAAAAAAGCCCCGAATACCGAAGTACCGGGGCTTTTATGAGGTCATCTAGTCAAAGTGTTTCCATGTTCTGAATTAAGCTAAAAACGAACAGCCTCTATTCTCATTTGCACCTGTTTAAAAATTACTTTCTAAGCTACAGATTCGGCTGCGGGTTTCGGCTGCTGCGGGAGGCTACATTTGGGGTAATAGCCTCACAACAGAACATCAACACTCCTTTATTATGTAGACGAATAAACCCGGGTTTTGTGTCAAAATAAATTATTTATTTTTGAAAAAGTTTTTGTAAAACCCTTTATTTGCCCGAATTCGCCTTTTTTTAGTTTAATCTGAAGACCACAGGAATCGTCATTTGCACCTTCACGGGCTGACCACGCTGCATACCTGGAGTAAATCGCACTTTTTCAAGAGCATCCACCACCGCCTGATCAGTATCATCCGTTAGGCTGCGCACGATATCAATATTAGTGGGAAAACCTTGCTCATCCACAATAAACTGCGC
Organism: Balneolales bacterium; assembly: GCA_022565805.1. Lineage (GTDB taxonomy): Bacteria > Bacteroidota > Rhodothermia > Balneolales > Cyclonatronaceae > Cyclonatronum. Next base: position 4,220 of record JAIULZ010000228.1, on the reverse strand, counting down.
AATTACCCGGCCTTCGGTTCCCGCATTCCGTGCCGATTCCGGGAAGACCAGATTTTCGTACAGGGAATACATCCCACCCTTCATTACGGGCATTTCTTCCACTACCATAAAAACATCATCACCGCCTGACTCTTCCTCACTAACCCTTGTACCCGGCTGAGGCGGGAGAAGTCCGGCCGCGAGCGTTGCCACTCTGCCCGCGTCACCACTATCAATAAGCATAAGCAGATTAGCCAGTTCTTGCTTGTGCGCTTTTATCATACTCAGTCGCTCTTCAGGCACATTAATTTCGCCGGATTCCATGCGGTTTAATGTCTCTACAACGCTATCATGCTGAGTTTGTACCGTTTTACGAAGGTCACCCAGCGTAATCGTTTGTCCGTGCAGCTCAATCGCATCATCCAAACCGAGCGCCTGACCATCTGCATCAGGGTTTTGCATCAGATCTGAGCACGCCATTACTCCGGCAAGCATCACCGAAAAAATTACAGCCATTAGTAAACTTGATTTTAAAGAAGTCATAGATTTTGTACGTTTGGGGTTATGTAGTTGCTGAAGCAACCGGATTCTTCCAATCAGCTTGTAGCCGCCGGCCATGGCTGCCTGGAAATGAGGTTGTTTATCCGTTTGAAGCGCATAGCTATAGAGCAGTTCTGCATACAAGGCAAAACTTTGGCGATAGCGGGTAAGCACTTCGTTATCGCAGCACACTTCTCTGTACCATGCTGCCTGTCTGTACAAAAAGTGCACAAGCGGATGAAACCAGAACAAATGGCGAACCACAAGCTCCATAAAATGAGCCGCATAATCACCATTTTTGATATGCGTAAGCTCATGATCAAAAATCAGAATCAGCTTTTCGAAATCGGCCTCATGAATAATTTTTTCCGGCATTACCACAATTGGTTTCGTAAAGCCCGACGCAAACGGAATTGCAGAAACAGACGAAGCCATCAGGCGCACATCGGCATCCACTTTCTTATCGCGGCACAATTCCTTAAAAAGGGTGATGATTTGCCCATCGCTAACATCCGATGCATTTTTCAACTCCCGTTTGAGGCTAACCCAAAGCCAGGAAAGCCTGATTAAACCAGCGAGCATCGCCCCAAGAATCAAAGCCGACAAAACGGCTGTCCACGACCAGAGGGCCGAAAACGACGAACTTTCTGCACCCTGAGCCGACTCCGTAACGCCTGAGCTGCTCACCAAAATCTCGGGCATCAAAATGCTGAAATTTTGCGTGAGCAGGCCAATTTGACCCGAACTATCGGGAAACAATGCCGCCGGAAAGCTCACAAATGGAGAAAGCAGCAAGCCGGCAGGCAGGGCAAACAAGGTAGCTGTGCTCAGATGGTATTTAATACGCGCGCTACCAATGGGGCTAAAGCGGTTAAACAGCAGCACCAAAGACGCGAAGAACGTCCAGACAAGAACGGCAGACAAACCGGAAACAATCATATACTCCATGACTTACCTCATTCTTTAAGTTTACGAATCATACTTTCGATCTCGCGGCGCTCATCATCACTCATATTCTCGTGTTCCACAAGACTTTGAACCATTTCGGCAGGCGAGCCCTTAAACACCTTCTGAATCATTTGGCGCAGCAATCCATGCTTAACCTCAGACTCTGATCGGGCCGGCGAATAGATATACGAAACCCCATCTTTGCGAAAAGCAAGAAAACCCTTATCGGCCAGCTTCTTCATGATGGTCATAACCGTAGTGTAGGCGACTTTCCGATAGGTAAGAATAATTTCATGCACATCAGCGACAGAAGCTTCACCCTTCTCCCAAACAATGTGCAGGATTTCCATTTCGGAATCACCAAGCGGAGACAATTTTTTAGGCATAGAACTTTTACTATTAGGTTAATACTATGGTGATAGTATAAGCAAAGAAATTATGGCTTCAAAAATTTTTTTAGGATGACGGATTCCTCTGGCAGATAGCTAAAGAATAAAGGGATACGCAAGTTGAAGCAAAAAAATAGGGTGATGAAGCTCGAGCTGCCATCACCCTACAAGAAAAAAATGGGGCTTTTTTTACGACTATATGAAAGTGAAGAATGGTTAAAAGAGTGTGTGAACCAAAGAAACTGACTCGAGACTCTTCTTAATTCAGAGTGTTTTTATAGATTCTGCCGTTCTTCATAATAATCACAAAATTAGAATCCGGATCCCGAATCAGGTCGATATTCTCCAGCGGATTTCCATCAACAAGGATTAAATCGGCCAGTGCGCCTTCTTTAACCACGCCAAGATCTCCGGGATACGGATTTCGCTCTCCCGAAAGCTTGAGCAGGCGCGCATTATTGGAAGTTGCCATTACCAGCAATTCGGCCGGCGTATACCAAACCGCCATTTTTGCCAGATGGGCCCCCTGATTAACCACAGCGGCCGGGTTAAAAAGCATATCGGTACCCCAGGCTACATTTACGTTATGCTTTCTTGCCAGCTCGAAAGCCTGCTCGGTTCCTCTAGCCACCATAAGCTGCTTAACCCGGTTTGGTCCTGTTTGAGGATTGGCGAACTCATCATCCAGAAAAGGCTGTAGACTCCACCAAACATCGTTTTCGGCCATCATTATTACGGTTTCTTCGTCCAAAAGCTGACCATGCTCGATACTTTTAACCCCGGCGCGAATAGCCATTTGTACCGCCCTCGGTGTATAGGCATGAATCATAACATAAGTGCCCCAGGCCTCGGCGGCATCAACGGCGGCGCGAATTTCATCAAACGTATATTGCGATGCGTCCAGCGGATCATACAAAGAAGAAACACCACCACCACCGGCCAGCTTAATTTGGCTTGCGCCCATCATAAGCTGTTCGCGCACCCTGCGAAGCACTTCATCAACGCCATCGGCGATAACTGAAACGCCCTGAGTTTCGGTATGAGAAAGAGGTGAGTTAGGAGTACGCGGCACCTCATGAGGCAAACGAAAATCGCCATGTCCCGCAGTTTGAGAAACCATAGCCCCGGAAGGATAAATACGCGGACCCGGAATCAGGCCCTCATCGATAGCCCGCTTGAGACCAAACACAGGTCCGCTCGCGTCTCTAACGGTCGTAAAACCCCGCATCAGTGTTTTTTGAGCCTGCTGCCCCATTGCGATATGCGTATAGCCGGGATCGGCAGTCATAGCCGCCATAAGAGGAAGCGCCGTAAGCGCCGCATGATAATGCGCATCGATAAGACCCGGCATTAAGGTGCGACCCTCGCCATCTATTCTCGTAACGGAAACATCGTTGGGCACTGAAATCGAACGACGCGAAACGGTATGAATTTTATTGCCTACCACCAGCACATTATACCCGCGCAAAAGCTCATGATTTTCGCCATCAAACACATTAACATTCGAAAACAACACGCCGGACTGCTGCGCATTAGCATCTGAAACCGGCCAAAATGCGGCCAGAAATACCATGATAAAACCAACAAGGAAAAGCCTGAGTCTGTTAAAAAAAATCATAATAATTTACCTGAAGCTTCAAATAATATTAGGTTACGCTAAATAAAGGTTTCGAAAGGAAAGCTAATTGCCATAAAATAATTCCCGCATTTACACGACAAGAAAGTACCGGAATAGTTTTATACATCAATTAAGAAAAAAGACGACTATTGCGCCTGCAGATAAAATTAAGCTCATAAAAATTGTAAGCTAAAGAACAGCAATACAATGGCAGCCGCTACGATAATCTAATCGGCATAAAAACTGAAACACCAAACCGGCCATACCAAACCCATTGAAACAGTATTAAAAGGGTGGATACAGGCAGGCAGATTGGGATTATATTAACTTAAGTAAAGTATAATAAACTTCCTATAGCAGGCAAAAAAGGTACAGTTTGTTAAGAGGTCTTCGTGTTGCTTCATGACCTAGTGTCTTCGCGGCTAAAACCGGGTTTAAAATGAGTGGAGCCTCTTTTTCTTAATTCTTATATCGAACTCACCTTAAATACCAAATACCATAATAGCTACCGTGTGGATAGATACTGAAAGGCTTTGAAAAACCTTCTATTTTGTTCGTATTCGGCGCCGGAGCAAAAATAAAACCGGAGTCCCCGACGGTTCGGGGTCGAGAATTCTATTTTCGCTTCAAGGAAGAAGGCGGGCAAAAGAGTGGTTTTGCAAAGCCTTCTACTGAACAATAAAATCCAGTATCTGTTTTTGATTCACAACCATGGCTCCAGACAATTTTCCACGGGACACCGCTTT
>JAIULZ010000227.1 GCA_022565805.1 Balneolales bacterium | reverse complement strand
AGTGTCAACAGATAAAGCTTTTGTTGCTTCGATGAGGTCGTTGCCAAATGAAGGGTGATCCGTTCAGGCATGCTTGGTATTACAGTGCTTAGGAAAATTTTGGAATTTCCGTCGTATCGAGAAAAGTGTGCCGCTCAGGAAAACGATGTTTTTATTTGTTTGTGTTTTCTGACCTGGCCTCTAAACTCTGTTACGTGATAACTTTCTTATTCAGTTCTACAAGCCTTCTATTAACAAATTATTAAATATTTGCGGAGCCTGGCAAATATTTGATGCTTTAACGTAAATTGAATTTCGCTGAGTTTAAGAGCGTGTATGTCAACGATATGCGATTTCTTATTACTACAGTCAATTACCTTTTTTGCTCTATTAGCATAATGAATGGAATTCTTTAGGTTCAGGCTCCACGGTAATTACCTTTCCTATTTTTTTGATTACAAACAGCGGTTAAATTATGATCTATACTTACAATACTTCTGCATATCAATCGCCACAGATTAAGTTTTCTGGATGTCAAACTTTCTTTTTAAAAGCTCATTTTCGGCTTGTTGTTGTCTTTTTTACACTCTTGCTGGCTGGCTGGGCCACAGCCAATGCGCAAACGCCTTTCGAAGCTTTTTCTCCCGAAATTGGCGCTACAGAATGTCCGGAATCTAATGTGGCTTTTAACGAAGGCGTGTATACCGACCTGCCAACCGGAGTAAGCTTCAGCGGATTTACCAGGGTGAATGTGGGATGTAATGATGCTGGTTCTCATTATAGGTCATCCGGTTTTACGAGTACCTCTCTCGATGATGCTATTGAAGATGAAACCTATGTGAGCTGGTCGTTTAATGCATCACCAACCATTACATTTTCGCTGAGCGAAATTTCCATTCGTCATGAGCGCTCGAATCAGGGGGCAGATCGTAGCGCTGTTTTTTACAGCATTGATGGTGGAGCCTTCGAGCAGGTTGGTGGCGTTGTGAATATTGGCACGTCTAACGGGCGCGACGTGCTTGTTTTTAATGAAGCTGTAACGATTCCTGCAGGTGGTAATATTGAGTTTCGCTGGTATGCCTGGACCAGCGGCGGTCCTACCGGAAATGGCAATATCCGCTTTAAAGGCGGCACGGATTATGACGGCGGTTCTGGAATTGTGGGCGTATTTACCGAAGTGACTCCGGCTTTTCCCGTGATTTCTGCCTCGGTTACCGAACTGGATGGTTTTCTTTACGCGCTTTCCGATGGTCCTTCTGCTCAGCAGTCGTTTAATGTATCCGGCGCCTCTCTTAACGATGATATCTCCATCGAACCCAGTTCAACAAATTTTGAAATTTCTTTAACAGGCGGCGAAGCATTTGTATCTGAAGGAATCATCAACCTTACCCGGGATGGAGATAATTCGGTTTCCGAAACAAGTATTTTTGTACGACTGCGCGCTGGCTTACCCGCAGACAGCTACACCGCAGAAATTGAGGTGAGCTCACCCGGCGCCACAGCTACGAATATTGATGTAAGCGGCCAAGTTATCTCAGAATTACTGCCGTATGAAGAAACCTTCGGCACCATCGCCGGGATTTTTCCACTCGGCTGGTCAACATCAGGACCCGGCGCAAATAACTGGACCGTAGGTACCAGCACTTCATCAACTGGTAGCGGTGGAGCAAACTTGCAGGATGATGGAAACATTGTGGGTCAGGAAGCAATTGTAACCGTTAACAGAGGAATTTCAACTGTTGGAGCCGATCAGGTTTTGGTCAGTTTTCTGGCACGCCGCACGGGCGCATACTCGGGCGAAGTGCAGCTGGATTATAGCACAGATGGTAATACTTGGGTAAATGTTCCTTTTACAGACGTCGCCAATAATGCGACTTGGGCACCGGTTAATATCACGCTTCCGGAAGCCGCCTCCGGCGTTGAAAATCTTCGACTTCGTTTGAGAACAACCCGCGCAAATACAAGTGGGAACTACAGAATTGATGATTTCACCGTTTTTGCCCCAACTGTTTTCGGCTTTAATCCAACTGGCGGGAGTGCTAATCAGCTAACGGCCTGGCTCGATGCCAATGGGAATACCCCCACATCATTTACAGCCGATAATCAGGTATTTGTGTTCAATAATCCGGATTTACCTTCTGTAACTATAGCGCAATCGTGGACTGTATCCGGGGAAAATTCGCAGGTAATTGTGGGTAACGGAGCCGATTTTTTCGAATTGAGAGTCGGCATGGGAATTGAGTTTGATGCGCGGGTTAGCGTTACAGATTTTGGAAGATTATTGTTGCTCGGCGATAGTATTCCCGAACTCATTTCTCTTGATACAGACAGTTTTGTTACCTACGGGATGCAGATGGATGCTACCATACAGCCCGTTGCCTACGGAAATTTGATTCTTCAAGGGGATGGAAGTGAGGGGCATACCTTCACATTTCTGGATCAAACGTATCTGGTAAACGGGAATCTTAACTGGTTTAATACGAGGCTTAATTTTGCCGGTGAAGACAGCCGGATCGACTTTGCCACAGATTTCTTGGTTTCTGGTTCACTTACCTATGAAGGGAGTCAGCGTCCGAACATCAGAACTACTGGTCAGAATCTTCAGTTAATAAATGTATTGGATGGAATCACCCTCGAGGTATTCAACTTTTATGCAGAAAACAAAACAGAGGGCGGACTCCTGCTTCCTGCCGGAAACGCAAATATTCGCGCGCTTAATAACCTGAGACTTGATTTTTCCGGAAATGCGAGCTTTACAGATAATGGAAATACAATCATTTTCGGGGATGATCTTGAAATACGCGGGGATGCATCATCCTACAATCTAACCGGCACCATTCGACTTGAAGCAGAATCGGGTAGTAACGATTTTGATGTAGTTGAGGTACCCTTAAATAATCTGGAAATCTTTTCTGAAGGAAGCTCAACGGTACGATTTGGCAGAAATACAGCGCCTTTAGTTCAATTGAATGGGGATTTGGTTCTAAGTAGCAATGGCGATGAAATCCAGTTTGCGGGCGTTGAGTTACGGGTCGGCGGAGACATCACTCTGTTAGAATCCAGTTCCTCAATTGATACCGGCTCGTCTTTAGTTGTGCTTAATGGTGATTCCGATCAGCAGGTTTCGGCGGCTCAGCCTTTTGAGTTTCATAATTTGAGAATTGAAAAAAGTGCCGGAGAAGTTACTTTGACTGATGAAATTCGAGTATCCGCGGCTTTAGAGCTGGAGGAAGGAGTCCTGGTTTCGGATGGAAATCTGGTGTTGACTTCAGGAGCTCGTATCACGAATGGTGGTTCCGGCTCAATAAGCGGACTTTATGCCACTGAAAGACTTCTTGATCCTGCTAGTGCCCCTGATCCTGGTTCGGGTCAGTTTGTCGCTTTAGGCAGCCCGCTTACATCATCTTTTGTTGGAGCTAATGGTCTTTTCGGCTCTATATGGACACAGGGCGCAGTTGGTGCTTCTGTAGAGGGTGGTTCCGCAAATATATTTCGGTACGATCCGCTTATTCCACGGGCAAATGAGAATGATAACTCCGGATGGCTTGCGGTAGAAGATCTTACCGAAAATGTAAATAGAGGAGAAGGTTATCTCGCATTCGTGTACACAAATGATGTTTTCGGTGTTGAGGGAAGCTGGCCCAAAACGCTTCGCTCGGCCGGACTCTTTACAGCCGACGAAATCAATGAGAATCCGGTGGCGCTACCGGTGCAGTTCGAAAGTAATATTGTAGACGGTGATGAGCTCGGTGGCTTTAATCTTGTTTCAAATCCGTTTGCCTCGCCGCTTTTGTGGGGTGATGGTGAAACGGGCATCATCCGCACCTCGGTAGAAAATATCTACTGGGTGCTGCATGATACCGGAACTTTTGATGTCTGGAATGGTGAGCTTCAGGTCGGAACCGGCATCGCGGATGGAAGAATTGCGGCCAATCAGGCATTTTTTGTGCAGGCGACAGTCGCTGATGCGGAGCTGAGCCTTACATCGGCCGCTAAGACAGACGATGCTGTGTTTTTCAGGGATGGAGATATGGAAACCCCGCTAATGAGAATTGCGCTGGAATCTGCAGGCGGAAAATCTGAAGTGCTGATTATTTGGAATAGTGAATTTGCGGCTAAAAACGGAATTCAGATGATTACCCCGGCTGGGCAGGCGTACACGCAGCTTTTTGTGAAGGAAGAAAATAGCAGCGCCAGAATCGTACGATATCTGAATCCGGAAACAGCCGATGTGATCACGCTTCCGCTTGCCGTAGCGGCGCCACAGAAAAATGACTTCCAGCTCAATTTCAGCGAAATCGAGTTACCATCGGGCTGGGAAGCCAATATCATCGATCAGTTTACGGGACAAAAGCATCCCGTTGAACTAACTACCGAGCTCACTTTCGATGCATCACAAACATCGGTTTCAGATCCGCTGATGCGTTTTACGCTGGAGCTGATTCCACCCGGAGCCACATCAACAGGAGAGGGTACAGAAATTCCGGCTATGGTAGACTTACAGCAAAACTACCCGAATCCGTTTAATCCGGCCACACTTATTCGCTATGCTCTGCCCGAATCGGCGCAAGTACGCCTGGAAGTTTACAATATTGCGGGTCAGCGTGTTGCAACTCTTGTAAATGCGCATCAAACCGCAGGCTGGCACGATACCCGCTTCGACGGCTCGGCCCTCTCAAGTGGCGTCTACCTCTACCGCCTGACCGCAGGAAATACAACAATTACAAGAAAAATGCTCTTGGTGAAGTAGGGTTTTTAATTGTGAATGATGAATTTTTGGTCTTGAGATGGAGTCCGGAGGTGTGATGGTGCCTTCGGCTCCGCTCAGGCACCGGTGGGGGAATCAACTACTCCCATACAGGGATTGTAGCCCAAAGGTTAACCACGAAGGATCGCGAAGGTTACGTTTATCAGGTATCAGGTATCAGGTATCAGGTATCAGAAAACA
>JAIULZ010000226.1 GCA_022565805.1 Balneolales bacterium | reverse complement strand
GAGGCATTGGAGGTGTTGGAGGCCCTTCGGACCGCTCTTCGAAACCAAAAGGTTGCGGGGCGGTAGGAAATACCGGATCATCTGCCTGAACAAAGTTAATAGTAAACACCAGAAATATAAGTACTGTAAAAAATTTACACACCGTTTTTAGCCCGGTAATGGTTTTGCTCTTACGTAACTTTAAACCAATTCGCTGAATCATATGTATTTATTGAAATTTTAACCTGAACCTAAACCTGACTCTGTCTAAGTTCTGTACCTTATGATTTGTTTTATCAGCTACGCATCATAAAAAGAGCATAGACTGATGCCGTTTACATTATCACACTTGCAATTTTTGCATACTTAACAGTTTTCCTAACCGAATATATTACAGAATTTTATTTGTTACAGAAGTTCACATTTCTTTTTTTCAAAAATAAGAACAATTCAAGCTACCGTTAATCTTCTTTTTTGCCACATGCTTATTTATTTAATCAAAGACATCTTCTGAGTTAGTGTTTTCCCGCCGGACTGTAGCTTGTAAATATAGATACCGCTAGCAAAATTCCTACCGTCGAATACTGCAGTATGAAATCCAGCCGGTCGAAATCCGTTTTCAATAACCGCAACACGCTGTCCCGTAATATTAAATACCTCTATCAGCACATCCCCTGCCTGCGGCAACGCATACGGAATTCTGGTTACAGGATTAAAGGGGTTCGGATAATTCTGTGAAAGGGTTAGCGATTGAGGTAACTCACTTTCTCCACCTGTGTTTACTGGTAAGGAAGCATCAACAATAACGCGAAAACGCTGACCCGTAAATAAAGGATTAATTTCCGGGCTGTCTTCCAACATCATTTCGCTAAAGTGATTAATTTGCGATGATGTGGCCGAAGTTGCAGACATCACAAAACTATAGGAATCTTCCTCTTTCATATTTGTTGTAATTCCGATCTTTTGATCTACCAGCGAAACTTCCCAGTGATCGGGTATATTTCTAAAAACCGGCCAGCTAAAAACAGCTTCACCATTATAAAATTGGTAGTCATCAAAAGCGCCGGCAGCCAGTGGTATAGTTATGGGCTGCGTTTCGGGCACCGGCAATGAGTTCAGCAAAACCGCCCTGCCGCTTTTAAGCGAATAAGTATAAGTAAAGGATGATGCCATCGGGCTAAGGAAATGCGCATCAGCGGGACCAAAGCTGTTTCTGTAGTTTTCACCAAATCTGAAAGCAGTCGTAGAACTATGGTTTCCGGCATCGAGCTGCAGCGAAAAAACAGGTTGCGGTTCTGTTGAGAAAAGTCCGGCGTTCGGATTTGAAATAGTTCTGACCTCCGGACCTACTTGCAATATAGCGTCTGAATTCTCGGCCCTTACAAAAAACGCCTGAAAAGGAGAAATTATGGGGCTGTTCAATACGCCTTCAATCAGATCATTATCACCGTCTGCATCGGTGACTAAATAGCCCGGGATAGATGGATCATAAATATAGGCGAAGGCATGCATGTTTGTTTTAGTCCACTCAGAACCTGACCAGTCTATAGATGCGCCCCATGGATTACCCACCAGATTCCAGCCGTTTCCGGCACCAGAGGTAAAGCTTATTGGAAAAGTGAAACGCCCTGAATCCGGCAGCGGATGTTCTTGACCACTCGAGTTAAATGTAAAAGGAAATTGAAGCGCCGACAGCGGATCGTCCCGGTCTTTGCGCTCAAATACATATAAGAAATATCCCCTGCCCGGCACCAGCTCATTTTGAGAGGGAGCAACAAAACGCTGATCATTATTCCCGCTTCTTGTTTCGTCGTACCAAATAATATTAGCTCCGGATGCAGCGGGATCATCGGAGCCGGGGAAACCCTGCGTATAGAGCTCAGAAAAAAGTCCGTTACTTCCTGCAAATGGCATACCCGAAATGGGTCCGGTAAAGCTAACCCAGCGCGTATGATCGGTTAAATCCCGTTCGAAGCGGAGTAAACCCATGCCATTATCACCATAATTTACACCTTGTGCCGGGGTAATAATACTATTACCAGAGCCAATGGTAAGAGTTACATTATCTACAAGGTCCAGCTCTTCCCTAACGGTTAGATTACTCATGGCTCTTACATCATTCTGAATAAACAAAAACGGAATACTAATGCCGTTTTCACCTCCATTTGTGATAGTCTGAGGCTCACTTCCATCAAAAAAAACGGCGCGCTGACCCGCATTAAACGTTCCGGCATTAGTCCAGTTGCCGCGAATGCGTAAATCACCACCTATAATATCAGAGAGAGTTAAGCTGCCACCCGGCAGTATATTTATATCGCGATTTACAATAAGAGGAACATTGCCGTCGTTCACGTGGGCAAAAGTGCCCTCGATAAACATGTCATTTCCGATAATAAAGTCATTCCTACCCTGAATCACTCCGCCATTTTCTTCAATAAAAAGAGATCCCGGAACCGTTCTGCCGGCAAAAATCTGAAGCGGATTTGTAGAAACAACGCGAACATTGTTCGGAACAGCAGCCCCGGTTTCTGTTCCGCTTTGCCATAGCAAGTTATCGAATAGTATGGGATAAGTTCCGCCGGTATCGAAAATCAATTCGGAATTTTCGCTGAAAAAAGGTGGATTTATGGTCACAGACGCATTTCCGGAAAGAAGTCTCAGGCTTCCTGTAATCTGAGAACCGCTGCCAAAATTAACCGGTCCGTTTATCCGCAAATTATGAAAGGAAATAGCACCATTAATTTCAGCCTCACCAGCGAATTCCACCACACCGTTTTCAGTGTTGAAACTACCATCCGAAGCTATTTGCAGGAGCCCGCCGTTTTGAAGCGTAAACGCCCGAGAGGGACCTTCGCTGAATTCCAACACCCCGTTTTCTTCTATCAATAGCCGCGTAGCTGAAGCATTTTGAGATGTGATCGTAACCGTTTGACCTGAGCTGATGGTCACAAAGTCGTTTTGCCCGGGAACAATACCGGTATTCCAAGTAGCGCTATTCTCCCAATCTCCGGAATTATTTGCGTTCACGATCATAGTTAGCGGAACCAGCTCGCCATCTGCGGTTAAAGTTGCGCCAGTCGGAAATCCTGCGAATGTTATGTTTTCCAGCTGATCTTCGCTAAGTGTATCGTTGCTGTCTCCGATAAAAATGCGGCCATTATTACCACTGCCGCTCGTACCACCTGCTCCTGTCCATCCGTCGATTAGAAGCGTTCCGCTCCAGCTCGCGGTGGCATCCGAAAAAGTAATATTATGAGGATTTGCGCCCAGATTGATGATACTATTTGAAGCTACATCCAACGTACCAAGCTGTTGCGCGAAGCCATTCGTTGCAAAAGTGCCCCCGTTAAGAATAAGCGTGCCGGAATTTTCCATTGCGTTTGCTACATTCGTTTGCAGCACACCGGCATTTATACTCACATTCCCGGTAAATGTATTTTGGACATTCAGGATAACGGTACCATTGCCTTCCTTCACAATGCTGTTCACAATCGACCCGTTGCCTGTATTGGTAATGTCTGAAATAAGACCGGTAATAGTGCGCGTTTCAAAATCATTAGCCTGTAGCTGAATAGTACCGGGTTGCTCGACCGTAAGATCAGTGAATAGCGCATCCATGTTTGCGCCAATATTGAAAATCACCAATGAGTTAAGCTGACCTGAACCACCAAAAGACTCAATGTTATATCGCGTACCGCTTACCACCTGCAGATTAAACTCATTTTCTGAAATAACCTCTAAGCGGTAGGTCTGGCCCGACTTAAAGGCATCAAAACCAGGCATACCACTGTTTACAGTGTTTGCAGCGACAAATCTGGCACTCCCCTGCCCTCCAACAAATTCCAGTCTAAAGCGATTATCAGCCGTTGCTTTGTTAGTAGCGCCATCGCCTCCGCTGTCCAAGAACTCACCTGTCTTAATAGAAAATCCAATTCTACCAGGGAAACCACCATCTTCAATACCCACTCTACCAAATGAATTTTCACCACTAATATTCAAGTTTAAAATTTGTCCTGATGTTAATGCTTGAGAGCTTGCAAAATTATCATTGAAACTTCCATCATTTGTAAAGAAGCGTCCAAAAGCTCCACCCCTTCTATTATCACTTAAGTCTTCAAAAGAAAAAACTTTTATACCATTTTGTTCATTTAAAATGCCAGAGCCCCAGTTCCATAATGGCTCCCAACTGTCATTATTATTCACATACGAAATAGTTGACATTAGCTGCTCAAGCGTTCCCACTTCGGTATTCACCTGAAACTCTAGTTTTGGAGCATCATTTTGTGATTCGGCAGAGCCATCGGCAGATGCCTGATGATATTTTTTCTCAACCGGCAGCTCTTTTACAGCTCCATACGGCATATTGGTTTCTGAGGCATAAACCGACATTGTAGCTTGTAAGAAAAAAAATACAACAAGAATTCCGTATAAAAATCCGGTAGGAGCCTTAATAATAAATGCAAAGTTCATAGGCAAATTGCAGAAAGTGCAGCAAGAGTGTCTTTAATAAGGCAATATTTATTATTTGACGAGTGCTTAATCTATAAAGGCACCGCCAAGACAAAACAACAGCGTAATAGCGTAAATGAAATTTAATTACGGCACTTTAATTGGAATTGAAATCCAAAATAATCAGGTAAAACAGTGTCAATCAGGCAAAAAAATGTGATAAAAGGAGAAATTCAAACCTATAAATCCCGCTTTGGTAGCGCAACGAGCTTAAGAAAGCGCTTACATTAATTTAAGAAATGCGTAATCATGAAACAATAATTCCCGAAAAATTCATTAACTCAAATAATATCATTAGACATAAGGGAATCGGGTTTCAGCTGGCAACAGTCGAAGGCAAAATTGACCGAGGACCGAAGACGGAGGACCGAGGGACAGTGGTCAGCGGTCAGCGGTCAGTGGACACGCTCAGAAACAGATTATCATATCATAACCCAGACCCAACGGGGCGGCATATTCGT
>JAIULZ010000225.1 GCA_022565805.1 Balneolales bacterium | reverse complement strand
CCATCACAGCAAGAAAAAAAACTCCTAAGCCCATGCTTCAGCTTGGGCAAGAGCTTGGGATGCACAAATTCCACCCCGTAACCTCAAAAATACCTTATTTCACGACCCAGGTTTCGTCGCCGGCGAGCAGGGCGTCGAGATTGCCTTTTCCTTTGGTTTTTAGGGCGTGGTCGATTTGGATGTTCATTTGCTCGTCGTAGGTTGGTTTTTCTACGTCGTAGAAGACGCCGAATGGTCGGGGGAGGCGGTCTTCGTGGCGGTTGTCTTCGAAGAAGCGCGCGAGTAAATAGGCTTTGAGATGGTCTTTTTCGTCGTGAATCCAGAGATCAGATTCGCTCCATTGGCCTTCATCAAGGCTTACGACCTGTGGCTTGAGGCCGTCGAGACGGATGCCTTTGTTGCTGTTTTCTCCGTATACGAGCGGTTTGCCCTGTTCGAGATAGAGCGCGGTGTCGTTGCGGCGCTGTTTGTCGGTGTAGACTTCGAAGGCGCCGTCGTTGAATACGATGCAGTTTTGGTAGATTTCCAGAAGCGCGGTGCCCTTGTGCTCGTGGGTGCGCTGCATTATGGTATTCATGTGTTTGGGGTCGCGGTCCATGGCGCGGGCGAAAAAGCCGGCATCGGCTCCCATGGCGAGCGCGGCGGGATTAAACGGGTGATCGAGTGAGCCCATAGGCGTGGATTTTGTGACCATTCCCTCTTTTGATGTGGGCGAGTATTGGCCTTTCGTTAGGCCGTAAATTTCGTTGTTAAATAGCAGAATGTTGAGGTCTACGTTTCTGCGCAGCACATGTATCAAATGGTTTCCGCCTATTGAAAGTGCGTCGCCGTCGCCGGTTATTACCCATACGCTTAGCTCCGGACGAGTGCATTTTAGCCCGGTTGCTATGGCCGGCGCTCTTCCGTGGATGGAGTGCATCCCGAAGGTGTCCATATAATAGGGGAATCGCGATGAACAGCCAATTCCCGCAATAAATACGATATTTTCTTTGGGTACGCCGAGTTCGGGCATCAGGTTTTGGACCTGCTTTAAAATGGTGTAATCTCCGCAACCCGGACACCAGCGCACATCCTGATCGGATGCAAAATCTTTGCCTTTTAGCTTGGGAGCCGCCGCTTTCCCGTTTCCGTTTACTTTTTCTTTTTCTTTTTCTTTGCCGTTTAGCTTAATCTCACTCATAATAACTTCACCTTGGGTCTTTTCTAATGTCTTTTTGCGTGTATGATGGCATCGTGCAGTTCCGACACGGTAAATGGTACGCCCCGCACCTGATTATAGCCGTGGAATCGCGTTTCCGGGAATTGATCTCTGAGCACTTTAATGAGCTGACCACTATTTATCTCCGGGACTAAAATGGTCTCAAACCTACTCATTACCGCCTGAAGATTCGATGGGAACGGACTCATGTAGCGAATGTGGGCGTGTGAGACTTTGTGTCCTTCATTATTTAGCTGATGCACCGCCGCTTTTATGGAGCCAAAGGTTGAGCCCCATCCTATTACCAAAACTTCACCCGATTCGGGGCCTTCTTCTATAGTCTGTTCGGGAATAAAGCGCGCTACGTTGTTTCGCTTCTGCTCGCGGATGAGCGTCATTTTATGATGGTTGTCCGGATCGTAAGAAATATTTCCGGTCTTGTCTTCTTTTTCCAAACCGCCAATACGGTGCTCCAGTCCTTCTGTGCCCGGAACGGCCCAGTTTCTAACCAGGCGATCGTCCCTCAAGTATGGCATAAACGGCTCGTCTTCCGGATTTCGTGGCTTCGCAAAAGAAACCTTAATTGGGCTGATATCTGCAGATTTCGGGAATTTCCAGGGCTCGGCGCCATTTGCGATGTAGCCATCCGAGAGAAACATCACCGGTATCATGTGTTCTACCGCAATTCGGCAGGCTTCGAAAATCATGGTGAAGCAGTCGGCGGGCGAGCTCGGTGCCAAAACTACCAGCGGACACTCCCCGGCCCGGCCGTACATGGCCTGCAGTAAATCGCTTTGCTCGGTTTTGGTCGGCATTCCTGTAGACGGACCCGCGCGCTGCACATTTATGATTACGAGCGGTAGTTCCAGCATAAAAGCCAGGGAAATAGCCTCTGTTTTTAGCGCAATTCCGGGTCCCGAGCTGCTTGTTACCGCGAGAGAGCCACCAAAAGCCGCGCCGATAGCCGAAGTAACGGCCGCAATTTCATCTTCGGCCTGAAACGTACGGATATTAAAATTTTTGAGCTTCGAGAGTCCGTGCAAAATATCGGAGGCCGGGGTGATGGGATAGGTACCCAAAAACATTCCGAGGCCAGATTTTTCCGTTGCGGCAGCCAGACCCAGAACCGTGGCCTCATTACCGGTTATATTGCGGTAAACGCCCGGCTCTATGCGAGCTGCAGAAACCGAATAGCGCTCCGAAAACAGCTCCGTTGCCCCACCATAGGCATAACCGGCCTTCAGAGCCGTAATATTCGCCTCAGCGATTTCTGGTTTGCGTCCGAATTTTTTTCGGATGAAGGTCTCCGTGGGCAAAACATCCCGACTAAACAGCCAGTAGATTACCCCGAGCACAAACATATTCTTGCAGCGATCCACGTCTTTGGGTGGCAGACCCGATTCTTCGAGGCTCGCACGAGTAAGCTTGGTAACATCCAGCTGTATAAGCCCGAATCCTGAGGTCTCAATCGATTCAAGCGGTTTGTCTTCGGGACCATATTTTGCCAGACTCAAATCTCGTTTTCCGAAACCGTCTACGTTGGCGATAATAATGCCGCCGGCCTTTAGAAATTTAATATTGGCCTTTAAAGCGGCCGCGTTCATCACAACAAGCACATCGCAGCTGTCGCCCGGCGTATGAATGGCTTTACTGCCAAAATGAATCTGAAAACCCGAAACTCCGGCTACGGTTCCCTGCGGCGCACGAATCTCGGCCGGGAAATCGGGAAGCGTGCTTAAATCGTTGCCCGCCATGGCCGTTGTATTGGTAAATTGAGATCCCGTTAGCTGCATACCATCGCCGGAATCTCCCGCAAAGCGTATGGTTACATCTTCTTTTTCCTGAATGCGAATCGACATAAGTTTTGTTTCTGTAAATAAAATAATTTCTGTAAGTATCTTACTCTTAATTTAATCTAGTTTTTAGCAGAAGGCTTTCCTGAACCTTCTAAAAGAAAAAAATCGGATGGGACGAACTGTAATGAGTCTTGATTTCTACGGTCCAATAATAGTAAATACCTATACTAAATGTATGCGACACAGCCTGTACCGGCAGCCCCCCTTGTCTACTTTAGTAATTTTTCTTCAACAAGTAAATTACCTAAATAATGCCAATTAATTGCAGTTTTCCAAAAACTGAGAAAGCGGTTTCATACTTTTTTTGTCAACTTTCTTTCTTAAAAAAAGCTTTTAATACGCATTAAACAAAGATTAACCGGGGCATTTCGTCAATAAGCTCCCTTCACCGCATTTTTTTTGGAGAGCATGATAGCATCATTTCTTACCTTTTGGAGGCTTTGAAAAACGTTCTGTTATGTTCGTGTTCTACACCCGGGCAAAAATAAAAATCAGGAGTTCCTGATGATTCGGAATCTGGAATTTTATTTTTTCTCCAAAGAAGAAAACAGGTAAAATACAGGTTTTACAAGGCCTTCTTTTTATACACAAACTAAAAAGAAGATGCTTAGGTGCAGCATGCTTTCCCGATAAACAGCTTTTTTTTGCCACAGCCGGCCTTTTTGTATTGCAAAAAACAGGGTTTTGATTTTCAGCTGTGTGATGGAGTTAGTTCGCAATCCCGTTTTGCATTAGGGTACAGCCGCTGCTTTTTGGCTTCTCAACATCATTTTTATTTAAGAGCGCATTCATGATAAAAGACTCACAGGTCCAAAAAGAAAATCAGAATCAGGATAACAAAGAGGTTACGGCCTATCAGAAGGGTACGATTGCCATTATCGGGGCCGGTAAACTGGGCGAGGCTATTATTGAAGCTACTATTGGCGCCGATTTTTTTAAGCCCTCACAAATTCTGGTAACCAATAAGCGAAAAGAAAGCAGCGAGCGCCTGAAAACACGTTTTGGGGTGCAGACCTCAACGAATGAGGCGGCCGTGCGCGAGGCTCGTGTTATTCTACTGGCAGTGAAACCACAAATGGCAAAAAATGTACTTCAAACGCTTAAACCCCTGCTACGCATAGATCAGCTGCTTATTTCTGTGATGGCCGGGGTTACCGTAAGTCAGCTTAAAGAGTGGAGCGGAAACGAGCCGGCGGTAATTCGCGCTATGCCCAACACGCCTCTGCGTATTCGTAAGGGAATGTCGGCCATTTGCGGCTGTGATACAGTTCCCGATGAGGCTATGGATTTTGCGGAGCATTTATTTGCCACGGCCGGTCGCGTGCTGCGTATGGATGAGCAGCTATTCGATGCAGTTACCGGACTCAGCGCGAGCGGACCCGCGTTCATTTATATCATGATTGAGGCGCTTGCGGAAGGGGGCGTAAAGGCGGGCATCCCAAGACATCTGGCTACCGAACTGGCGGCTCAAACCTGCCTCGGCGCGGCGTCTATGGTGCTGGAAACCGGTAAGCATCCGGCTGTTCTAAAAGATGAGGTAACAACGCCCGCCGGCTGCACAATTGATGGAATCCTGAAGCTGGAAGAAGGTGGAATCCGCGTCACGCTCATCAAAGCCGTAGAAGAAGCCGCCCGCAAAGCCGCGGCGCTCGGAGGGAAATGAAGGATGGAGTGTTGAGTTTTGAGTGTTGAGTGTTGAGTGTTGAGTTTTTTGTCGATCTCGATCCCTGAATTAGCTTGAGTTTTAAGATTTTTTTGTCCAGCGAATTTGCGCGGATTATGCGAATTTTTCTTTGGGTGATGGGTTTCTTGACAGTTTATGAGGTATTTGCTTTTGGCGAGTTATGTTTAGGTAGCACTGAGTTTCGCAGAGTTTGACACAACTTGTCCCGAACCGTCGGGAG
>JAIULZ010000224.1 GCA_022565805.1 Balneolales bacterium | reverse complement strand
TTTTGCTCCGGCGTCGAATACGAACAAAATAGAAGGTTTTTCAAAGCCTTCTAAGGGATAATTTTATTCAAATTAAAAGTTGATCAAACAAAAAGCAGGTACAGATAATAATTGCCGGGTTATGATATAAAAATAAAAGCAGCAGAACCCAAGATGGGTGTTTTTCTGTTGCACGTTGCACCAAACCGTGTACGAGATAATTAACAATAAGATAAACGTTTGCGGTTGAATACAGCCTTCTTTTACAGTAACTTGTTAGTATTCAAATGTTGTTCATCAACAAACGCACAATAAAAAAAATAATAAATATGAAAAATATAGTTACAAGCACTAAAAAGCGCTTTTTAGGGCTCTTTTTGCTTTTACCCTTAATTGTAGCAGGATTTAGTACGCCGGCTTTATCTCAATACACCGGAGTTGGCGATTTTACATTAATAACGTCTCAAGGAGAACTCGAGGAAGGATATTATGTAGTAACCAACGGGCCAGGTGAGTTTGCGATGAATAACGCACATACTGGCTCGCTTTTACCAAATACACCTGTAAATACAGATGGTGGCACTATTTCAAGCCCCGATGAGACTGATGTTTGGTTTATCCAGGAAGATGGCGGGGGATGGACTATATTTAGTGAAAACAGTGGTCAATATCTTGGTTATACGGGTAGTGGGAACACCATACAGGTAAGCCCTACAGTAGATGGTGATGAACAGCGTTGGAGTTTTGTTTATCAGCCAGATAATGATGTGTTTGAAGTACGTAATCTGGCTACCCCGGAACGCGCCCTTCGTTATAATCCATCATCTCCGCGATTTGTAACGTATGCAACTTCATTTGGGCAAAACTTAAATTTATACAAATTGGGTGAGGCCACCGATCCGGGCGACGGCATCGGTCCTTTTTCTTTGCTTAGCCCGCCAAACAACGCGCGTCTGCCGGTATTTGAAGGAAACTCAAGTGAAGTAGTTATTGAGTGGGAAGATGCTGAAGATGCAGAAACATACACCTGGGTAGCAAACCTGCAGGGTGAAAGTCTGGATGATCCGCTTTTATCTTTAGAATCTGATAACGATGGTACAGCAACGACTTTAACGCTTACTTCGGGCGCACTTTATGATGTGCTTGCAGATCTTGGTATTGAAACCGGTAGCAGCGTTACTCTCAGCTGGTCTGTTTTAGCAGAGAATGAAGACGACAGCCGACTTGCTAACCAAACATGGAATATCACTATTGCGCGCCCGCTTGCCGCAGACGATATCGCAGCTGTTCGTAACGGCGAATCCGACGTGATTTACTTCTTGCCGAATGAAGTTACCTTCTACGGCGGAGATAATTTCAGAAACAGAAAGTTTCTTTATGACGGAAGCCTTGGTATTATGATCGACGATCAGCCCGGTGTTATCTCTACTGTTTATGAGCCCGGTGATGGCATCACAAATCTTGTTGGTTCGCTTGTCGTATTTAGCGGTCAGGCTCAATTTGTGCCATTTTCCGATCCAGGCGCACCAAGCTCTTCAGGTAATGATATCTCTGCGGAGGAATTAAGCCTCGAAGAACTCATGGACGACTTCCCGCTCTATCAGTCCAGGTTGGTAAAAGTTAACAACGTCGCATTTGCATCGCCGGGCGGTAATTTTTCGAATGGTGTGAATTACGATATTAATGATGCAGCTGATGCTGAAATTGAAGGTACTTTCCGTACCGATTTCTTTAATATGGACTACATCGGCACGCCAATTCCCGATGAAGATCTAAACATCACTGGTTTTGCGATAACCCGCCAAAATACAATTGATTTTGTAGTCGCAAGAAGCCTTGCCGATTTCGAAATCATTACAGATCAGGATCAGGTTGCGACTCCCGTATTTGATCCGGCTCCGGGATCGTTTGTTGGTGAAGTAACGGTATCTATCAGCACATCCACTCCTGATGCCGAAATTTATTTTACCCTTGATGGCAGCGAGCCAACACAAGAGTCTGAGCTCTACACAGAAGCCATCACCCTAACCGAAACAACTACGCTTAGTGCAATTGCATTCGCGGATGGATTTGATGCATCAAACGTACGTACCGGCGAGTATGTAATAGAAGATGAAGTGCTTATTACAACGATTGCCGAACTGCGTGAGCAGGTAGGCGCAGGCACGGTTACCTTTTCCGGCGAAGCACTGCTAAGTTTTCAGCAGACTTTCAGAAACCAAAAGTTTATACAGGATGAAACCGGCGGTATTTTAATTGATGACCAGTCAGGTACAATTACCACAACTTATGCGGTCGGAGATGCCATCACTAACCTTACAGGTTCTGTGAATGTGTTTGGAAATATGGTTCAATTTGTGCCTGCAGCCGATCCAGGTGCTCCCGTTTCCAGTGGAAATGAGATTGTGCCTGTAGAGCTTTCATTTGAGGAATATCTGGATGATTTCATGATCTACCAATCGCGTGTTGTTACCGTAACGGGTGTGCAATTTACAAATCCGGGCGGTAATTTTGCGAATGGACAGGTATACCCGATAGCTTCTTTAGACGATGTATCGCTAACCGGTGAATTCCGAGCTACCTTTTTTGGGGTAGATTATATTGGTACCCCGATACCGGATGCACCCCAAAATGTAACAGGTATCCCAAACAGCCGGAGTGAGGGCGACTTTCTAACGGCACGTAACCTTGCCGATTTCGAAACCTTTGCATCAGACGATCAAGTTGTTGCTCCTGTTATTGCTCCGGGTTCCGGATTATTTACCGAGCCCGTAGAAGTATCGATGACAGTTGCCGATGAGCAGGCGTCTATCTTTTACACAATAGATGGAGAAGAGCCAACCGAAGGTTCTATTGCTTACACCGGTCCGTTCACCGTTTCTGAAACTACCCAGGTTCGTGCACGTGCTTTCCGTGCCGGTTTTGAACCAAGTGCCATTGTTAGCGCGACCTATAGTTTCCCTATTGTTGCCGATAATATTCTGGATGCCAGAGATCTACCGATAGGAACCGCTGTACAGGTAACCGGTGTGTTAACTACCCCGGATTTTGGCTTCAATAATGCTGAGTTTTATATGCAGGATGATGAAGGCGGAATTAAAGTTCGCTGGCCTGGTTTTGGCGGCGGTAATACCGACACACCATTCGAAGTTGGTCAGGAAATTGTTCTGGTTGGTACTCTTGCACTACGTTTCGAAGAACTGCTTATAGAACCTGTTTCTTTTGAAGTGTTATCTACAGGTAACGACCTTCCGGAAGCAACGCCAATTACAGATTACGAATCGCAGTGGACTATAGACACCGATCTTCAGGCAACCCGTACAACCATTATGGAAGTATCCCTTGTTGATCCGTCGCAATGGCCAACCGAGCCTATACCAGGTGGTAGCGGCGTAACTTTACAGGCTGTTGATGCAGACGGAAACATCTACGACATTCGTATCGACCGCGATGAGTCTGAGTTTGAAGCTTCTCCGGTACCACCGGCTGTTTTCAATCTTTCGGGTGTACTTGGCCGCTTTAACGACAATGCACAGATTTTCCCGTTCTTCCTGTTTGAGCTGGAAGAAGTAATGGAAGCACCTCGTGCACAAATTATTCATAACGCGGCAGACCCTGCTCTTGCTGTAGTTGATGTTTATGTAAATGGCAGCCTTTTGTTTGGTGATGTTCCGTTTCGCGGTGCAACACCATTCTTCGATGCCCCGGGCGATACAGAATTTACGGTTAGCTTAACCGGCGCAGGCGAGCCTTTGGAAAATGCTGTATTCGAAGCAGATGTTGTGCTCGATTCCGGCAGTACATATTACATTATTGCTCAGGGCGTGGTAGATACTGGCGCATTTGAGCCAAACCCGAACGGCATTGATACCGGCTTTTTCCTCGATATAATTGAAGGAGCACAGGAAGCGCCAGAAAGCGGAAACAACGTAGAATTCGCGATCTACCACGGTGTAACCGATGCGCCAACCGTTGATGTACTGGCAAGAGATCTTGATGTTATTGCCGATGGCTTGTCGTATACCGACATTACCGATGGCTACATCTCAATTTCTGCCGACAGCTATATTCTCGACATCAACCTGGCTGGTACCGGTAATACCGTTGCTTCGTTTACGGCAGATCTTAGCATGCTTGGCGGAAATACCGCGCTAGTACTTGCCAGCGGATTCCTTAATCCGGGACAAGGCGAGCCATTTGGCCTTCTTGTAGTTCTTGCAGATGGTACATCACTAATGCTGGATATGGATACAAGTTTAGGTAACGATGGCGAAGTTCCGGTTGAGTTTGCTTTAAAGCAAAACTATCCTAATCCGTTTAACCCAACTACCCAAATTACATATGCATTACCCGAAGCAATTAATGTTCAGGTAGAAGTGTATAATATTGCTGGGCAGCGGGTTGCAGTTCTTGTAAATGGTCAGCAGAGTGCCGGTGTGCATACCGTAACATTCGATGCCAGCAGACTTTCATCCGGTGTTTACTTATACCGTATACAGGCAGGCAGCTTCAGCGACGTTCGCAAGATGATGCTCGTGAAATAAAAAAAACAAAAACTTAACAAATGCTCATTCCAATTCTGATTCTCAAACGCAAAAAATAAAACTGCTAAGAGCTTTAGTCTGAATGGGCAAAAAAATTAAAAGGGGAAATCACTGAAAGGTGGTTTCCCCTTTTTTTTCATCAGAAAAACGCAACTTCTGATGCTTTAGCTTGATTTTTGGCGATGGGGTTAGTACCAAGCTGAAGCATGGTGCTGATGAAATTTTCATTTGAGCGGTGATGGCTTTATATATCGAATTGATAAACCTTGCGAATACGTATCGTCTGGTTCTACGGGGCAGATTGTAATTCGTCGATCCACCACCAAGCTGAAGCATGGTGGTGGGAAAAAACTTTCCCGAATCACGCTTCAGCTTGATTACGGATTTGGGATTTCGTCATTTAGTTTTGAGCCCCTGAAACTACAATCTGGTCAGTACTTTTTTTGAGCGAGAAACCCATCACAATTAACTTAACTTCCGCAAAAAGACCGTGTAGTGGCTACAAATCAACTTATTTAAC
>JAIULZ010000223.1 GCA_022565805.1 Balneolales bacterium | reverse complement strand
TAACAGGTAACAGGTAACAGGTAACAGGTAACAGGTAACAGGTAACAGGTAACAGAGATTCGGCAATAATCATTAATTCCAAAAAATCTGTCGGGGACCGTGCCGTTAGGCACGGAATAAGGGTAGAAATAAAGTCCGGAATCATTTCAGCCCGAGCCCCGATGTTCTTAAAACCTGGAATTTACCCGAGGGTAGTTATCTAAACGCATCAAAGCAAAAAACGAGGTTTGCTTGCGCGTGTGTTATTTATTCTATCTCTTCAGCCCGAAAAGAAAGCCCCGCCTCTTTAGACATCGCTTGCTTCGACTCTGCTCAGGCACATAAGCCGGAACTGGAAACGATGCCAAATCCGGTGACGAGCTACGATCAGGTCTTGGTAGCCCGAATTTTGGAATCCATCAAACTGAAAAACCTTAATTCCTCGAATTCGTATTTTCCAATTACATTCTGTTCTAATCGAGCGTCCAGCGGGCGTAATGTCCGCGGCCGTCTACGTGTACGAAAGGCCCGCGCCAAGGTCTGTTTCCGTAGAGACCGAGGCCACCATGGCGATAGCTTTCATCCGCTGTTTTTTGCAGACGATCTATCATATCGAATAAAATTAGCGCATCCTTTTTATCCACTTTGCCATCTTTATTCAAATCGTCCATCATACCAGACCTGGAGCTTGTATCGATAAAAATATCTGCGGCATCCCCGTAGATGTGCCGGCTGTAGCGACCGTTGCCAATACGGCTGTTGTACCAGGGAGTTCGGTAGCCGCTCATTACATAAAACCCGGATGCCCGGTACCCAAGCCGGTTGCTCTCCTCTAAAATATGCTCAAGCTGCAGCAAAAGCCTTTCTTTCAGAACCAAATACTTGGGGAAATCATCTTCCTGTTTGCACAGAAACTGCCCCAGCCGAAAATGAGGGCTAACAAAAATATTTGCCATCTCCGGCGTAACCTCCACAAAACCACGCGGTGGTAAATAGCGCGGATTACCGTTTAAGGGCTCAGACGGATATTCTCCAATTCTGAAACCATTAAGGCGGCCATTTTCGACCTTTTCGAACGGCACCATAACGATAATCTGAATCCGAATGCGTTCATTATCCCGTGTTCGGATAAAATCGACTGCGTATAAGCCTGTTTCTGCCGGGGCGTAAATCACCCAGCCATCCTGCATCTGTTCGCGGAAAAACACATCTGGCGAAACAAGCATAAAATCCGAAATAAAATCATTTTCAGGCTGAAAAAACAGATGCTCTCCCGGCAGGGCAAAAACAGTGAAAAAGTGATAGGGGAGCGTCTTTTCGCGATAAATCAAGGAAAAAGGCGCATAGCCGGCATCGAACCGGCTGCCTGTTTTTAAATGGCGCTCCTCTTTAAAATAGGAAACCGTGCTATAAAAGCCTTCGGCATACAGGCCGGATGCCGCAAGGTTACGACTGGCAGGAGTATCAGAATCCGACAATCTTGGGAAGATCAAAACAATCAAGACCGCAACAAAAAAAAGCAGAAGCTGCTTCATTCGATAAAAAGAATAACAATAGTAGAAATGTGTATCGCAAATACCACAGCCATAAAAGGCTATTACGACAAATACCGCAGCCCAAAACCCAGAGCGCATGGCCCGGGTTAAACACCTTTAACACGGACCTATTGTTAAAGAGTAAACGACATTTCTGCCACTATGCAGGCTATGCAAAAGTTTCATTTGCACTGCTTCTGCCTTATAACTATCACAAAACTACCATAAATCGCAAGTTTCAACTTCAACCACAGAAGGCTTTGAAAAACCTTCTGCTTTATTCGTATTCGACGCCTGATCAAAAATAAAAACTCAGCCTAATTGCTATAATCGAGAATTCTATTTTTAATTCAAGGAACAAGAGGGAAAAAGAGTGGTTTTGCAATGCTTCCGACAGCTTTTGTTCCATTCTTGAGAACATCATCAAATATAGCAAGACTTTACAGATTTTTTTTGATTGGTAACCCGGCTTCAAAAAAAACTGATCGGAGAAATTAAAACCCCCATCATCTTATTTTGCTCTATTCAGCATTTCCTTATCAAAACTGCCCTTACAAAATAAATTAAAGACGTGTATTAACGTTTAAAGCAGAAGTAAAGTACACGGTATGGTTGATTTAGTGTTGAATTTTAGATTTTGAGTGTTGAGTGTTGAGTGTTGAGTTGCTGGTGCCTAAATACTGTTGACATTTTAATTAACCTGTAGTTCACTGGTCGAAGTCAACTTTTGCTCTACTTTAGCATGAATGCAATGGAGTGCGTTGGGTTAAGTTACCGCATAAATTACATAGATGTGAACTGCAGGTTCATTTCTGATTTCATAGCATCCATAAGTCTCGTATCTCTACCGTAAATGTCGTTTCTGAAATGTATGGTACCATCTGCGTCGGACCATGCCGTCCAGTACAGAATATGAACCCAAATCGGTTCGGATAAAGTAACCGTTCGCTCTCTCCGCTCCTGCACCGCGGCCATAATGGTTGTTCTGTTCCAGCGCGAATTATCCTGTAGTAAATATTCGGTGAGCTCAAGTGGCTTTTCAATTCGAATACAGCCCGAGCTGAAATCCCGCTGCGTTCTTGCAAAAAGATCCCGGCTCGGTGTATCGTGCAGATACACATGAAATGGATTTGGAAACATAAACTTTGCAATTCCCAGGGCATTATTGGGTCCGGGCTCCTGCCGGAAACGATAGCGCGTGGCCACGTTCGGTGCATTCCAATCTATATCTTCTCCCTTTACTTCTCTGGCATCGGCTCCCCAGCCTTCAAAGATTTTCATATTCTGTTCAGCGGCATAACTGGGATTTTGCCTCATCCTTGGCACAATATCGTTTCTTGTAATTCCGGGAGGAAGATTCCAGAAAGGGCTCAGAACCAGATAGGTCATTCGTGAGCTGAAAACAGGAGTTTGTCTGTACTGCCTTCCCACAATAGCCCGCATTTCCATAACGGGCTGACCGTTTTCCACAACTTCTACCTTAAAATCCGCAATATTTACGAGAATATGTCTCTCTCCAAGATGTCTTCTGAGCCAGCGCCAGCGCTCCAGATTAAGCATAACCTGCTGAACCCTTAGCTCGACCGGGGTATTTACAGCGGCCAGCGTATTTCGGCCAACCACCCCGTCTGCATCAAGTCCGTGGCGGTTTTGGAAACGGACTACAGCATTATGAAGCTCCTGATCGAACATCGGATTTCCTGCGCTGTTTTCATCAAATACATAGGAATCCGGAAAATCTCCGGCCAGGTAGAGCCGCTCGCGAAGTAGTGCTACAGCAGAGTGTTCATCTCCCTGCCTAAGAGTTTGTTCACTGCGAACCTCAGGCCAGCCACCGGCAGCTGCAATCTCACGATATCGTTCTAAAGCCTGCATTAAATACACATAGCGACGGTGAGCCGGCTGTATCTGCCGGATTACAGATGAAACGCTGTCGCCACGCTGAAGCTTTAAAAGCAGCTCGGCGTAATCAACTTCATCACGCACGATTCTCCAGTTAGGATCAAATGTTTCCGGGTTAAGCTGCCCCGCCGAAAGATGTGATGCCGACAGTAGAAAAGCATCTGTTAGCAAAAGCTCAAGGTCTGCCATTTGGCGGGTTGTCATTTTTGATATCGGACCGAATGCTTCGTAATAGGTTTCAATCTGATCGAGATGATAGTTGGCTGGATTAAGTCCATGCCCGCGCAGGCTTTTTATTCCTTCTATCATTTCCTGTATTCTGTCTTCCCCGTTACCAACCCAAACGGGCTTAAAGCCGTTTTGGCTGTAAAATGAGGGTAATGTATGTTGTGAATACAGAACAGTACCAGCGGCTTCAAGCGCTCCTTCTAAAATGGGCTGCGCTTCCAGCCGGTTTCGCAACCTTTCCTGAATTTCGGTTTGTACGAGAGATTCGTTCTCGTTAATAATTGATAACTCGCCGGCATTTACCTGGCTTACTCCAAAAAGTAAAAACAGCAGGGTTGCAGAAATAACAGCACCGGCACCGGCCACGACCACCGACATTCTCTGCTTTAGGATCTTTTTCATCATAATATTGCTTTTCTTAAATCTTATTCTTCGGAATGTGTAATTAGCCTGTACGAAGAAATTTAGTTATAAGCTGTTTCACATCTTGGACGACTTAACCAAAATATGCAGCTTAATTATGTGCTTTAACCGATTTCGAACTAAACTCATTTATTTTATATCGGAGATAATTCGGGATTTTGGGTTCTTATAGATGATATACAGCTACAAAGGTAATATTGAATATCAAGCCCTTGTTTAAAGTAAGAATAAAACATCTCACTCTATCATTTGCAGGCTGGGATTTTTATTTTTGAAACCTGCGGTATCTAAGCTAACAAAAGGGTGTAATAATCTTCTTAACCGCCTTGAGCTGAGAAATCAACTTTCTTTTTTTCGCAAATCATTGCTTGGTCAAACGTTTGTTAATACAAGTTTGTTAGAGTATTGAATTCTGAAACCAAAACGGGTTACACTTCATGAAATCCGCAGAGTTCAAGTGTAATTTTATATGCAAGCTACTAATAAAAGCCTGGTCTGCAAGACAGGCTTTTACTTTTTAATGCAATAGCAGGCTTACGGTCATAAAAAAGCTTTCCTGCCTTTTGTTACTTGGTTACTATGCTACTCAACTGTCGCAGTTCGAATAGAGGGATCAGCAAAAGTGATTTTAAACGTACATTTTGATAGCCTATAATTTGGTTATGGGTGTCACAATCAAGTGAGATTATGGCTTAGATGGTTTTGGATAGTTACCCTCGGCAGATTCCCTGATTTCAAAAACAGCGCGGCTCGGGCTTATTTGTGTTTTGTTTTTATCCCCGGATTCCGGACTGCTTCGCAGAGTTCTCCATCCGGGGTTACATTATCGGTTGAGGCTAACGGCACTGTTTGAAATTGAGTTACGTAACATAAATCAACACTTTCCCTGTCTATCTAATTAACAAGCAACACACAGTCTCTCGGCCTCCTTAGCTCTCTCTATCTCTCTGCCCTGTCCTCTCCATCACCGTTCAGTTCGCCACGAACTGGTGGTTCATAATTTGAGACCCCCTTCTGGCCTTGCGAGAAAATGGCGTTAAGAACCGCAGCGAAATGGAGCGTT
>JAIULZ010000222.1 GCA_022565805.1 Balneolales bacterium | reverse complement strand
TTATTCTACCCATATTTCGTACCTAACGGCACGGACCCAGCAGATTTTTTGGCAGTTTTTGGGCTTGATGAATGATACCTGAGCAATGATACCTGAGCAATGATCCCTGTTCCCTGTTCCCCGGTCTTCCGTCCCCGGTCATCGGTCCATTCACAATTCACAATTCACAATTTAAAAAAAACCAACTCCACACTAATTAACTCCAACGTAGATCAATTGCATCCGTGTTTAATGCTTCTTTACCTGCCTTAATTTGTATATTTGAGCTGACTCTGCAAATTGGTTTTATCAGAGCTTTTTTTGACTTTACCTGTTTGTTTCAACGATCGTATTGTAGCGCAGAATTCTTATGCAGATAGCCTCGTTTCGTTTTTTATTTTTTTTTGCCGTATTTCTCGGAGTCCTGCTTCTGCCCGTGTGGTCTGCTGCACAGGTTTACGAAAATGTCTGGCGGGCGCCACAGGAAAGACTCACCCTGGAAACACCCCATTTTAGAATCGTTTTTACCGCTGGTCATGAAGAGGCCGCGCGCCGTACCGGGCGGATTCTGGAAGATCAGTACGATGCCATACAATCTCTGGTTGGTGGCTCGCTTCGACGATTTCCGGTGGTGCTTAACGATCTTAACGACTTGTCTAACGGCTACGTTACTCCGCTTCACTTTCGCTCCGAAATAGAGCTTGCGCCATTTAAAGGCAGTAGCATAAGTCCACGAACTGGCGGATGGCTGGAAAATGTGGCGCCACATGAGCTGGTTCATGCCCTTCACTTTTCGAATATCCCGCGCTTTGGTTTATCCCGACTGCTTTATCTTTTCTGGCCCGACTCTGGCCGAATGGTTCATGGCTGGGCACCTTTCGGCATGATTGAAGGCATCGCGGTTTTTCATGAATCTAACGTTGTTTATGGTGAAGGGGGCCGCGGCAACGATCCGGTTTTTCGTAATCAGCTGCTTTCTGCTATGAGCAGTGGCACCGGCTGGTCATTGGCTCAGCACCTGAATCCGGCCTTTATTTCTTTTCCGGGAGGTCGCCATTACATAGGCGGCTATGAGTTTATTAGCTGGATGCAGTACGAATTCGGCATGGATGTAACCCGGGAAACGATCGAGCGCTTTTCCCGTTTTCCGCTAATGGGCTACGGACGCACGCTAAGGCAAACCACCGGAATGTCCACTTCGGCTTTGTTTCGCGCTTATACCGAAGATCTTGCGAATGAGCTTCCCGACCCT
This sequence comes from Balneolales bacterium, assembly GCA_022565805.1. Classification (GTDB taxonomy): domain Bacteria; phylum Bacteroidota; class Rhodothermia; order Balneolales; family Cyclonatronaceae; genus Cyclonatronum. The sequence goes on along the minus strand of JAIULZ010000222.1, from coordinate 3,934 downwards.
GTGAACGCACAGTCTCAATTCGATTCCGCTGTTTTTGCGCCCGCATTTGCGCGGGATGAACAGCACGGCCGGCCGGTTTGGATTAATGATGATGAGCTTTTGGTCTATATGTCGCTTCAGTACAATCGAAGACCGGGTTTTTATATTTATGAAGCCGATTTATCCTCACACAAACTTCTATTCGAAACCAGGCAGACATCCGATTTTGGCTTTCAGTACCATACTTCCTCTAACCGGATTTTTTACGCGCGCTACCACACTCATCCGTGGCACGTAAACCGCCACGAAGCCGATCTTCATGCGTATAATCTCTCTGATGGCAGAAATGAGCGTATTACCCGTGGAAAGCGTGTTCATGCCCCGGCGCCCATCACCAATAATACCGACAGTGATGCATGCGTAGAGATGTTTGCGCTTCAAACCGTTTCTGAAACCAATCAGCTGAAGCGTATTCCCTGTGATGGCGAGCCTGAAACCATCCATTCGGTCTACCCGGATACTTTTGTGCAGCTGCAAGCTTCGCCCACCGATCCCGATACGTTTGCGGCGGTTCTTAACAGAAACGGCGTACAGGCACTTTGGCTTATTCGCGACAGGCGGTTTGATCTGGATCTTGAAAGAAATCCGGATATTGGCTTCCGAAATGGAAGTGTACTTGATTTTCAGTGGACGGCAGATGGTAAGCGTCTGGTTTTGGCCGCGACTATTAATTCTGGATTGGCATCGCAAATTTATCTATACGACATTCAGGAAAATCAGCTAACACAGCTTACTGATCTACCTTTTGGCGCGTGGATGGGATCACTTAGCCCAAATCGAGAGCGTTTGGCCTTTATCGCGCAGCGGGATAAGAGTCAGCGGGTGGCCGTGCTCGACAAGGAGCAATTTGTGAACCGTTCTTTTGTGGAAGCCGAATATCAGCCGGATCTTATGAATCGGATGCAGCGTGCGCGGCTTGCCGATTATCGCGAAAATGAATCCCTCGACTGGACTATCAAACCCTATCGTACCGGATTTGGCTGGCTTGTGCCGCGCGCGGTTTTGCCTGTAGCAGAAGATTATGGTTTCAGAAACTGGCTTTACGGTCTTTCTTTTGAAGGCGGTGACCTGATGCGCAGACACGCCTGGCAGGCCACCTTAAGCTACGGAGAAAATCGAATCTGGCCGGAATTCAGCTACAGAAACACCACCTTCTACCCCGGGTATCAGGTTTCGGCCTATAATCGCCCCTTCAATACGAATATCGGGCTTGCCGAAGAACGCGGCGGCAGTTTTAGCCTGCCATTTTCGGGACGTATCGATCATCGCTCCCGAAACAGTTTTTGGGAGTTACAACCAGGTATTAAAATGCGGGAAATCCGGCTTATCGACACCGTTCCGGGTCAGCTAACCAATATCGACAACTGGTTCACCAATGTTTCCCTAACTGGTTTTGCGGCCTATTACCACCGCTTGCAGCAAAACAGACGGGATATTGTTCCAAACCGGGGCAGCATCATTTTTACGCAAAGCGAGCGCTATATTTACAGCGATGCAGGAAGCGGCATATCAGCTTTTTCGGCGGGATTCCGGCAGTACCTGAGTCCGTGGATTCGGGCAAACCATGGCTTTATAACAGAACTTAGGGTAATAAGGCAGTCTCAAACCAGGCTTTTTGGCACCGGCAACCTTATTTATCCCGGCTTTTCGGAAAACCCGCTTACAGGCGTACAGCATGCCGCGGCAATAAATATGAGCTACATTCTTCCTCTTTGGCAAATCGACGACGGCTTTATTAGCGTGCCCGTATTTTTTGACCGCATTTATCTGCGGATGCATGCCGGCTATGCCGCCGACATCGATGAAATAAACGGAAGTATTGCAGATGCTGCACAAGCTTTTCGCTCCGTTTATGGCGCTGAACTGCGTACTCAGTTCCGTTTCTTCAATTTGCCTTTTGATCTGGGCTTTGGTATTGGCTACGAGCCCACGCGCAACCGCTGGCAGGCTTTTGGCAATTTCTAAACTGGGAAAAGAAAACTTCAGGACTCAGAAACCATCACCCTGCAAACCGGCCGAAATTTCACATTACCAACACATATTTCGAGTTAAATCTCATTACCTCGCTCTGTTTCTCTCTTTAAATTTTACTGCTAAACGCATGAATGTAAGGCGCACTAACGGTGTTGTAGAGGCCTATGCAAACATTTAAGATATTTTATACTAAACCCCGACCGGCATTTCTTTCGGATGAATTGCGCAACAGCTTTGGGGATCTGCTTAGCTTGGTTACCACCGAAAATTTGGAATCTGCCAACAAGGAAGGAATTCAGTTCGGGCAGGAAGCCTTTCGGCGAGACTTTAAGCGCTTACGAACGTTAGTTGAGCATTTTGCTGCGAGTGAAGATGCTGTATTTATAACTGGTGAAAAAACCGTTTCCCCCAGTGCTTTCATCGATATTTTTGATCGGGTACAGCGAGAAGAACATCGGATTTTGAAAGAAAAGCAAGAGCGTGATCAGGAATTAAAGCCCGATGGCTGGGGCTACGCTTCGCTGGATGCAATTATCAGGTATTTACCCGAAAATCAGCAGCAGCTTTTATCGCGCGCATACTGGTTCCGGTTTGGATCATTTGTAGCAGATGGCGTCTGGAAAATCGACAAGCATCAGATTCTCGCCATCTTGCGGCAACAGGCCGAAGACAAGTGGCTGCATCTTTGTCCTTCCTTCGATTTCTCGGTTACGGAAGGCATTATTAAGCGATTGCCCGACCAAATTGATACCAACGACAACGCAAACTGGTCGGTTTACTACACCGACGTGGTTGAAGGCTCCCGAATTATTCGAAAGGCATCCGGAATAATACACAAGCTTACCAACGCCACATCGGTAGAAGGAGACAGTAGTCCCAAAAACGGAGCAACTAAAGATCCGGAACAAAAGCGCATAAAACGAAACATTCCCAAGGTTTCTTTCGGTGAAATAGGCGGGATAGACCACATTGTGATGAAGGTGCGGGAAGTAATTGAGTTACCGCTTCGCAAGCCGCAGCTTTTCCAGCATTTGGGCATTAAGCCGCACAAAGGCATGATGCTTTACGGAGAGCCAGGCTGTGGAAAAACCATGATTGCAAAAGCCATAGCCAATGAGGTTGAGGCGCACTTTATTTCGGTTAAAGGTCCCGAACTAATTAATAAATATCAGGGAGCGAGCGAAGAAAACCTGCGAAAACTATTTGATGAAGCCCGCGACATGCAGCCTTCCATCATATTTTTTGATGAAATGGATGCGGTTGCTCAGCGCAGGTCATCTAATGAAAACCTGCGTTCCGATGCACGATTTGTGAATCAGCTTCTTTCCGTTATGGATGGCATTGAGGATTACGGCAGAATTTGCGTGATTGGCGCCACAAACCGCATCGAGCTCATAGACAGCGCCCTGCTAAGGCCCGGACGCTTCGATTATCAGCTTGAAATCTCCAAACCCGATAAAGAAGGGTGCCGGCGTATTTTTGAAATTGTGAGCAAAAACATGCCGTTTGAAGCCTCTGTAAACCGGAGCAGTTACGGCGAAGTATTAGAAGGCTTAACCGGAGCCGATATTTCGTTTATTGCCAGAGAAGCGGCGTATAACAGCATTCGCAGAAATCTTAAAACCGATCAATCTTTCGAATTAGACGCTCTTGAAGCTTTTAACCATGAAAAACTAACCATTACAGAAGAAGATTTGATGCAGGCAAAGAAGAAAGTTTTGCCGGAATGATTTCTTAATACTTGTTGGTTTGTATATTTCAGAAAATTAAATTTATTTCGGTACGGGTCAGCTTCAAAAAAATAAATTAATCTCTTTTTTATTATTGACAAATGTTTGAAACTGCCTTATATTTGGAATCTATCAAGAATCGGTAGCTCAGTTGGTAGAGCATCGGCCTTTTAAGCCGCTGGTCGGGGGTT
>JAIULZ010000221.1 GCA_022565805.1 Balneolales bacterium | reverse complement strand
CTGCTTATGGGTGCATTCTCGTCGAAGTCCTGCAATCTGCGCTTGGTTGCTGTTTAGAGCACCATCTTTTTCGGATTACCCCCTTTGATAACCCATCTATTCGAACTGTGAAAGTTGAGTAAAAAACTTCTATTATATGGCGCAGTGCCTTAAATTAGAAAAATGAGTTATGAATAATTTTTTAAACTTATCTTTCTAATTTACCAGGCTCAGTTTTCGGTCTTTAAGCCTTCACAACACATAGTCTGAATAACCTAATATTTGAGAATTTACTGTATGATAAAAAAACTATCCGGATTCGTAGTTTTAATTCTGATCTCCATGATAAGCCTCACTTCCTGTGCTCAGTTGCAGGAAATAGCGCAAAACTTAGGAGGGGAGGCACCACTTACAGAACAGGAAGTTGTTTCGGGACTAAAGCAGGCCCTCGAAATTGGCGCACAGCGTGCCGCAGGCGAAGCTTCACAAACCGGTGGATTCTTAGAGAATGAGCTGCTATTTATAATGTTTCCCGCAGAAGCCCGGCGGGTCGAAAATACTTTACGGGATATCGGATTGGGCTCCCTTGTAGATGATTTCGTAAAAACTTTGAATCGCTCTGCCGAAGAAGCAGCAAAGCAAGCCGCGCCAGTTTTCATATCAGCTGTACAAAATATGACGATTCGCGACGGATTTGAGATTCTGCGGGGCCCCGATGATGCGGCTACCACATATCTCAGAAGCAATACTTCCGATGAGCTTACGCAGCTTTTCAGACCTGTTATACAAGAAGCAATGGATAATACGCTGGCTACTCGCTACTGGAACGATATTACTACGCAATATAACAGAATTCCGTTTGTGCAGCCTGTTACCACAGACTTAACGGCATATACCACAGAGCGTGCGCTCGATGGTTTATTCCTGCTTCTAAAAGAAGAGGAAAAGGCTATACGCGAAAATCCGGTTAAACGGACCACCGACCTGCTTAGACGAGTTTTTGGTCACTCCAGCCTTGCTCCCAGTAGTTAAACTATATAACTGATTTAAAGGAAAACGGCTTCCGGCTTTGTTGCGCGCCGTTTTTTTATATATAGAATAAGCCGAGGATTTAATAGCTTTCTAAAGCCGTTTATTTCTTATGGCCTTTAATAGAGTTCAAATTTCGTTTAAAGCCATCAAATTTGGTTCTTTTTACCGGATTCTTTTTGAAAAGGCGCCTGAACTCATCCAGGTTTAGCTCATCCCAGTATTCGAAATCTCTGTTCACTAATTCTTCCCGGGCATGCAGCCGTGGCTCTTTTCCGGGTAATGCTTTGCGATTCCATGGGCAAACATCCTGACAAACATCGCATCCGAAAATCCAGCTTCCTAACTTATCGTGATACTCCTGCGGGATTTCTTCACGCAATTCTATGGTGAAATACGATATGCACTTACTGCCATCTACCGAGTAAGGTTCTGTGATAGCATCAGTAGGGCAGGCATCTATACAACGGGTACAGCTGCCGCAATGGTCGGTGGCAGGGGAGTCGTACTCAAAGACAGCATCCACAATCATTTCGCCTAGGAAAAACCAGGAGCCCTGTTTTCTGTTTATGATATTAGTATGTTTGCCCATCCATCCCAAACCGGAACGTACGGCCCAGGCTTTATCCATTACAGGAGCAGAGTCAACAAAAACCCTGCCTTCAAGACCGCCATTCAGGCTTTTAGTAAACTCAAACAGCTCATACAGCTTGTCTTTTAAAACAAAATGATAGTCTTCACCAAGTGCATATTTCGAAATTAATGGTTTTGCAACTTGCTGTGCACTCCTATCCAAATTGGAAGTATTATTATAAAGAGCAGTGAGATCCGGCTGATGATAACTACACAAAACGCTTACCACGCTTTTGGCACCGGGTACTAATTTTCGCGGATCAGTGCGTTTATCGAAATGGTTTTCCATCCAGCCCATTTTGCCGTGTTTACCCGCATTAAGCCACGATTCAAGCTTTCTGGCTTCATCTTCCAGAAAAGTGGCTTGTGAAAATCCGCACCCCTCGAACCCCAGCCTCTCTGCTTCGGCACGAACAGCCTTTGTTAATTCAGATGTATTCAAAAAATAAAAAAATTACCCGCGAATTGTTAAAGCGTTAAAGTACTAATTAATATAACGCTTTTGCAAAGTCAGCTCACACATCATCCAAGAAACAAATATCGCGCAAACAAATCTGCAGTAATATAGTTTCAAAGTATACTGCAAAGCACAAAATAGAGCTTAAATGATAAGGCTAAAACTATCATTTCATTATGTTTAGATGATTAGAAAAGTGTTTCATTAAGCAAAACTTCCATTCTTCATCGTGTACTTCTTTTTTTTCTGATTTTAGTAGTTTTGGTACTGCCGCTTTATCAATTTCATTAATTTCCCACCAAAACTTATGTATGGCCAATTCAAACGGATCGGCCTTTAGCTGTGTCAAGGAGCTATTATTATTAACCTGCACGAGTTCTACACCTGCTTTTTGACCACTCATAGAATAAATCCTTTAGTTGGCGGCAAATAAATGCCGGGAATTAAAAACGAATTATCAAATCCTAAAGCCGGATGAAGTTATTTTATGTTTTAAATAAGGCAATTAAAAAACGTAAAATAAAATTCGGGGTAAGACCGAAAGCCCTTAAATCGATTTCTCAGATAGTAGATAAAACAAAACACTTACCCATTTCTGCTAACTAAGCAAAAAAGAGTTTAGTTCGAGCCCACCTTAAACCTTAAATAGGAGTGTCGCTGTAAATGCATAGGATTGAAAACACACGAAAACGTGGCAGGATTAATTTAAAGAGCAAATTAACCCTGCCTTACGCTAAAATAAACTAACAAAAAACTCAGTTATTAAAAAAAATTAATTTCTCATCAATTTCTTATACTGAATTCTGCTTGGCTGATCATCGGAAATGCCAAGTCTTCTTTTCCTGCTTTCCTCATATTCTTCATAATTACCTTCGAACCAGTACACCTGGCTATTGCCTTCGAAAGCCAGAATGTGTGTTGCTACACGATCCAGGAACCATCTGTCGTGCGAGATAACTACTGCGCAGCCCGCAAAACTGAGTAATGCTTCTTCAAGCGCACGCAGTGTGTTTACATCAAGATCGTTGGTAGGCTCATCCAGTAAAAGTACATTTGCGCCCTCTTTCAACATCTTGGCAAGGTGTACCCTGTTACGCTCTCCACCCGAGAGTTCGGTTACCTTTTTTTGCTGATCGCTGCCACTAAAGTTAAAGCGAGCAACATATGCTCTTGAATTAACTTCCATATGGCCCAACTTGAGTATATCATTTCCTTCAGAAATTTCCTGCCAAATGGTATTTTCGGGATTCAGTGGCCGGTCCTGATCAATATACCCGAGTTTTACGGTTTCTCCGATTACAAGCTTCCCGGCATCCGGGTTTTCTTCGCCGGTAATCATTTTAAACAGGGTAGATTTACCTGCTCCGTTGGGTCCGATTACGCCTACAATTCCGCCGGGAGGGAGGCTGAAGTTAAGATTTTCAGCAAGAAGTCTGTCTTCAAATCCCTTAGAAACATTCTCAGCGATAATTACCTTATCTCCCAGACGCGGTCCGGCCGGAATAAAGATTTCCAGATCATCCTTTCTTTTTTCTTGCTGTTGGGTTAACAGCTGTTCATATGATGAAATCCGTGCCTTGCTCTTACTGCGCCGGCCTTTAGGATTTTGTCGAATCCACTCAAGTTCTTTTTGAAGTGTTTTACGACGCTGAGATTCTGTTTTTTCTTCCTGCTCCAGTCTCGCCGATTTTTGCTCCAGCCACGAGGTATAGTTTCCTTTAAAAGGAATGCCTTCGCCCCGGTCGAGTTCCAGAATCCAGCCGGCTACATTATCCAGGAAATAGCGATCGTGAGTTACGGCAATAACTGTTCCTTCGTATCGTGCCAGGTGCTGTTCGAGCCAGCCTACCGATTCGGCATCGAGATGGTTGGTGGGCTCATCCAGCAGTAGCACGTCCGGTTTTTTGAGCAGTAGCCGACAAAGCGCAACCCGTCTGCGTTCGCCGCCCGACAGCACATCAACTTTCTGATTGCCGGGAGGGCAACGCAGCGCATCCATGGCTTGTTCCAGCTTGCTGTCTATATCCCATGCGCCAGATGCATCAATTCTATCCTGAAGCTTGGCTTGTTTGGCAATAAGGGCATCAAAATCGGCATCCGGATCGCCAAAAGCAGCATTTATAGCCTCATATTCTGCCAATAAGTCAATCGTTTCCTGAACGCCTTCCTGCACAATTTCTTTAACCGTTTTGCCCTCTTCAAGTTTTGGCTCTTGCGGTAAATACCCAAAGGTAATTCCTTTTTGAGCGCTTATTTCCCCGAGATAATCTTTGTCTTCACCAGCAATGATACGCAGTAGTGTACTTTTACCGGCTCCGTTAAGACCTAAAACGCCAATCTTGGCCCCATAGAAAAACGATAGATAGATGTCTTTAAGAACTTTTTTGTTAGGCTTGTGAACTTTACTTACGTTCACCATCGAAAAAATAATCTTCTGATCACTCACGGTATAAAAAATTGATTTTGAATGGTAATTGGTTATGCACTGATACAGTTTATGAGAAGGCTTTGGAAAGTCCGGTTTTTATGCCAAAAAAGAAAACGGGCAGATAAAAGGTTTGTTAAATTCTTCTTAAATCTGTACATCGCTTTATATTGCTATTCTTATTTTTAAAATTAAGCTAAAGCGAAGTATCCAAATAGCTAAATAACAAGCTTTTTTGGAGATTTCTGGGCTTTCACCTCCGATAAAGTCTAATATACTAAAAGCATTCACGGAATTTTTGTATGAATAGGCTTTATTAAACAAAAATAAAAGCTGTAATGCAAGAAATGCAATAAATACAGCATAATACGGATGCAGTACCATAATAGGCAATGTTAGATACTATTTAGCGGTAGCCTTAAATGAGGCAGACCCGAGTAAATGAAGGTATCACGAGTCGACTAATAAATCGAATAAAATAAGCCGAGATCTGATTACGATTTAACAATTTCCGGGCTGAACTCCCTGTTTAATTGCAAAGCAGAGTATTTTTTTAGCGTAAATTATGTGTGCAGGAGATATTAATAGAAGGCTTTTAAAAACCTTCTATTTTGTTCGTATTCGACGCCGGAGCAAAAATAAAACCGGAGTC
>JAIULZ010000220.1 GCA_022565805.1 Balneolales bacterium | reverse complement strand
AGGACCGAGGGGCAGAGGGGAGACGTCAGAGATCAGAAGTCAGAGATCAGCGGTCAGAATTCAGTGGTTGAGCTCAGAAACAGATTACCATATCATAACCCAGCCCCAAGGGGGCGGCATATTCGTAGCATGGGGTGGATGGCCGCAGCGAAGCCCGGCCTGGAGCCCCGGGTAAAAGAGACAAAGAATAAACTGCCCGAGCCAGGATGGTTTAGAAACCTGAAGATTTACCGAGGGGGAAATTGACGGAGGACCGAGGGGCAGAGGGGAGACGTCAGAGATCAGAAGTCAGAATTTAGTGGTTGAGCTCAAAGATAGATTGGCAAATGCTCGATGGTGGTTTGCAAATGGTCGATACTGGGGAACAGGCAGAAAAAATTAATTGGACTATCTATCCTATCTAAAAACGATAAGTAAATCTTGCATAAAAATCGTCTCTTCTGCGGGTGCTTTCCTTGGGATTGGGTTTATATAAGTCTGTTCGGATGCGATAGCGGGCTTCAAAATTGAGGCTGCTACTAATTTGAAGACGGTAACGACCCTCAAGCAGAGTGTTATTGGGGTCAAAGCTGCTGGAAACCAACCAGCCCGGATCGGTTTGTCCGTAGAGAACTCCTAAGGTGTGCTTATCAAATAAATCGTTTGCGTACAATGAGAGCTGCCAGGCTAAAGAGCCCCTATTAAACAAGGTTTCACTTTCTTCAATCAGAACTCCGGTATCTTCCGGAGTCGGAGAAAGAGGCGTATAGCCAATTTCGACACCAAACCAGTAATCACCCGTGCTGAGATTAAGCGGTAGTCGAATACTCCCGCGGCCGGTTCCCGTAATTAAAGGATAGCTGTTATCGCCCCGGCTTACAATACCGGGAGTTATGGAAAGACTTAGTTCGCGCTGCACCCAGAGTCCGGCGGTATCGCGGTGTTGCAGATTAACCAGTCCGCTTACCCGGCTCGAAGCATTGCTATAATCAAGCGGTCTTCGCCCGGCATGACTGCTGCCGGAGGGAGAGTTATAGCTTACGACCCCATGAACCCTCCAGCTATCGCTCATATCCCAGCGGGCCCAGACTCCATCAGTAAACCCTATGGATAAATTCGCACTGTAATAGCGGTCCATTCCCTTCGGAATAAAGCCGGCAAGCGCAAAACGAGCCTGAAACCGGCCGGTTCTAATCAGTAAATCCGGACTGATTCTCCAGCCCCAATGCAGTTCATCTAACGTTATTGTACCCGATGGGTAAGTGCCGCTTCCTCCGGTCTCACTCTTATACCGAAACGCAAAATTGCCCTGATCTGTAGATACTCTTAGCGCCGCCCTTGCCGTAAAACTATGTTCTGGATTCAGCTCCCAGCTGCTTCCAATGAGTAATCTGCTGGCAAGGTTGCTGGAACGACTTCGATCTCCCAATCTATCTTTGGTTTCAGTGGCAGAATAAACCGTGCGAAAACTACCGCGCACGTCAAGCTGATCTAAAAAGGTCGGAGTCGTCGTGGTTTGCTGACCCATCACATACGGAATGCCTGGTGATGGGAATATGGACATCACCAGGAATACAAACAATATTATAGACCGGAAAATTATAGATTTTGGGTAATTGAAAATAATCCGGTTATTCTTAATAATTCTGCTGCTGAGTAGTTGCGCGTGTGTTTTCAAATTGATTAATACCTTTATGCTGATCCAAAGCTAATTATAGTATAAAAGCCCGTTTCATTATGCTATGCTATGCTATGATTTATTAGCCCGAAACTCCTGCTAGCCTCAAACCAACGAGAGTAAATACAAAAAAGACCTAAAACAGACTTCCGATCCTGATCACAATCCTGTTCCCACTCCCTTCGGGCTTCTCTAAATAGTTCTGAATAATTTAAAACTTGAAGCTACTCGATTAACCTCTAATTCGAAATTTATGTCTTCAAGCGTAAAATCTCTTATCATAAAAACAGTTGCTCACCTTCGTGAAACTTCGAGTCTTTATGACCTCGTGGTTCAAATTTGACTTTTCGGAGCCGGCTCAAACTTAAAATGCGAAAACTTGCATTCCCTCCAATATAAGGCCGAAACTACACAAATGAAGGAAAAAATAAGCTCAGGATTTTTGCTAAGAAAAGATATCAGATAACAGGTAACAGGTAACAGGTAAAAACCATAGCTGGATTAATTTTATTGACTACTTATTCAACTCGTGGGATGATTCTGATTAGTTCTAAAATTAAGCATACTGCTTTACAATGCGCTATCTGTTAATCCAAAATATACAATCAGATAAAACCCATTATCTCCTTATCCCCTTAGAGATAATATGCGGGTAGAAATCAAAATAAGCCCTTGTTTTCGGTGCCGTCAAGTACAGTATGTGCATCCGGAATGCAGCTTTCACGCCATAAACCATCGTTGTAAATATGACGTACCTAACGTCATCTTAATTAGGGGGCTGAAGCTATTTTTCTACCCATAGATATGTTACTGACGAGAGATGACTTAAACTACATGATTCATCAGGATTACGAATCGAACTCAGGCTAATAGAGAATAGAGATTACCAATTGCCAATAAACTTAGCTGATTTTTGCTCATTATGTCATCATAGAATACGTAAAACTCTGTCCAAGCATCTATTCGAGGGTTTACCGAATGGTCGGGGCAGGCAGGGACAAATTGTGCTACCAATATGTAGCAAGCCAAAGTCCGTTACTTGATAAACTGTAAAGAAATCCATCACCCCCAAAATAGTCTGCGGGAGTAATTTTATTAAAAACTATAGGTAGCACGAAGGCGCAGGTCGCTTGTTCTGCGACGATCCAGCTGGTCTTCGGGCCGGATATTTTCTTGCCGGATTCGGTAGCGCAGATCGATACTGAGCATATCGAGGGGGCGATACACGTATCGAAGCTCTATTTGAGTCGTATTTGGGCTAACATTAGACGACATATACCATTGTGGCTCCAGCCATGCAACATGCAACCCAACCGAATGACCGGGGTAAACATCATTTGCATGCGCGGCTGCCATCCATGCGAATGCAGATGAATCTATGATCGTAAGACTCTCATCAACTTGTAAACCAGCGTCTTCGGGGCTGGGTACAACTGGAATAAAACCAAGTTCTGCCCCAATCCAGTAATCTCCGCGGCTAAGTTCGAGTGGTAAGCGAACCGTTGCCCGGGCAGTTCCGGTAATTAAAGGATGAAGCGCTCCATTGCGCAATACGGCTGCAGGTGTAATGCTTAAGCTGGCCTCACGCTGCACCCACAACCCTTCTGTTTCGGAGTGCTGAACCGCGACAAAGCCCGAAATTCTGCTTCTTCGGGACGAAAAACTGATGGGCGGCCGAGCCGCATGAAGACTGCCACCGGATGTATTATAGCTTCCTATACCGTGTAATATCCAGTCGCCGGCGTGCCAGCGAAGCCAAAATCCATCGGTAAACGACAGGTTGATATTATTACCATAAAAGCGATCGAGCCCCCTTGGAATAAAACCAGCTAACGCAAAGGCAGAGTTAAAGCGCCCGGCCGTGAGTGTCAGATTCGGAGAAATTACATAGCGTACAGAAGTCTCTGTTAGTGCTATAGTCCCGGCCGGGTATGTACCGCTGCCATCGCTTTTGTTCTGCAACCGAAAAACAACAGATTCTTGATTAGTGGATAGTCTTATACCTGCAACCATCCGGAAAGAAAGCCGGTCGTTAAATACATAGCTGCCACCAAGCCGTATGCGGGTTTGGTTTATATAATCAGTATTACTTAGGTCTCCACGCTTGTCTGTCTGTCTGGTGAGCAGGCTGCGTATATCACCAAAAAAATCGATTCCCGGTTTCTCAGAGAAACTCTCCTCTGTTGTGCGGGCTTCAGCCAAATCAATGGAAAACAAAAAAAAGGCCACAAACAGGGCTAAATACATACGAAGAAGCATCTGGTAAGTAGAAAAATGTATATAATTTTTACTTTGCTGAAGGCTCCTAAATCTAGTACAAAATGTTGCAATCACTTTTTCTCTCATTCAGCATTGTGCGCCAATACAGCAAGTTTCTGAAATTGAATGCGAACCCAACAGGAGTTTTTCCAAAGCCTTCTAATAACTAATTTTATTTTGATATCGGATTTCGGGAAACAGTTTGGCTTGCCGGCACCTGAGTAAAAAAGTTATCTCTTATCCGAAAATAAACTGAGCTTATCTTTTCTTTATTGTCTCAACCTTGGCAGAACATTTCCTGAAAACTTTAAAAAATATTGGGCCTTAGCAAGCTACATTATATTATTCGGCACCGCAGTATTTTGCGACTTGTCTCAGCCTGCGCCAAACCGTCGGGCAGCGCTTAAGGAGAGTTTTATCTTGCTATTTGAAAGCCTGCTAAGCAAAAATCCACGTTGCAAATGTTAGCGACTATTTACTGATTTTGGAATCTGTTTCCCAAAAAAGGCATAAAAAAAGCCGGATCACAAAGTGAACCGGCTATAAAGCTAAAAAAAGGACGTCCTATTCAGGATTGACGTTTTCAGCCTGCAGGCCTTTTGGGCTCTGAGTAACGCTCATGGTCACTGCTTGACCTTCTTTCAGGGTTTTGAAACCCTGGATGTTGATTGCACTGTGGTGTACAAATACATCGGGTCCGTTATCTTGCTCTATAAATCCAAAGCCTTTATCATCATTAAACCATTTAACGCGGCCGGAAACTAATTCTGCTGACATAATACTGTATATTTTGATTTTAAAATGTTGCGTAACCAGCTCAAGCGGAAGACATTGTACATCAACGAATTCCTTTCTGAACTGTTCTATAAATTACCCTTTTGGCTATCCTTTTCAAAATTTTTTTCAAAGTTATTTATGTGATGTTTTTAAAGTTAGGGTTGTTGTTATAACAAACACTGTGCAAATGGAATAATACCTCGCTCAAAATGCTTAGAATGATGTTTTCTACATTTCAAACGATAACTTGATTGTTCTACAAAATTTCAAATTACTCTTAAAAATGGTTTCGAAATTGGACTATCTACAACTTTTTTTTCTAAATCTTACCCCAAATAACGACACAAGCTGTAAATGTCAGGAACGATTTTTTAAAAAAATGAATCAGGGGATAAAGGAGTTTCAGAAGTCAGAAGTCAGAAGTCAGAGATCAGCGGTCAGCGGTCAGAATTCAGTGGTCAAGCTAAAAAATGGATTACCATATCATAACCC
>JAIULZ010000219.1 GCA_022565805.1 Balneolales bacterium | reverse complement strand
AACCATTATTAAAATTTAGGTATAAAATCACTTTACAGATCCCTCTATTCGAACTTCGAAAGTTGAATGATTAATTTTCTTTAGGCCTGTCACTTATCCTTTACTATGCTTGAAGTCCACCCGGTTCTTTTGGCTCAAGCCGGTTGTCAAAGCCTTAGATATCCTTCAAAAATTTCAAAGTTAACATCATAATTTTATGTGAAAATCAGAATAGTCATTTTAAGCCACGTGTTAAAACTGAGAGGAAAAATTGTAGCTGTTAAAAGATTCTAATTGCTGCTACATGAGCGAATTGCTGGTATTTTGCACCTTTAATTTTGTCTGTCATATCATGCAGTTAATCGAATAAAACCCTTTCTTTGCTTACTTGTTTGTATAATAGAAGCGTACTTTTAACGCACATAGAATATTTACCATGAAAAAGCTTACTTACTTATTACTCATAATGGCTTTCAGCGCAATGCTTATGGCATGCAATAGCGGGCAAAGCAGTGGCGACGAACCGGGAGAAGGATTTAATGGCCTTCGCATACCATCCAATTTTACTTTTAGCAGCACACATGATGTTACGTTAAACATTACCGCAAAATTAGCTAATGGCGAACCAGTAGCAGGAGTTGTTTATAACGTTTACGATGCCGATCCATTTGATGAAGAAACAGACGCAAGCCGTCTCGGTTCATTTTTCCTTAATGCTCAGGGACAACTATCTAAAACGATTAATATCCCAACCCGAATCGAAACCCTTTTTATTACTACCGATTTCATTGGAGTAGAAACGTTTGCCGAAGTACCTGTTTCGGGTGGCACAGCGAACTACACTTATCAACCGGTCGCATCTCAGGGGTCTTTCAGACCTGCAGGCAGCGGTTTTTCGGAGGAGAAGGATGTACCGGAATCTTTTCGTCTGCAGAACTTAACTTTTACTCCAATTGGCACATGGAATTCAGTCGGTCGCCCGGATTACCTAACCGTACCGGATGTTCTTGATATGGATTTTCTTACTCGGGTTAATGCCTTTCTTCCCGGCACACAGCGTGTACCAGTAGATCGTCCTGAGCTTTTGAACCCAAACATACCCCGCGATCTCATTCTTACAGAAGATGCCCACGTTTGGGTAACTTTTATAGGTACAGGTGCCGGTTACCGCAACGCAATGGGCTACTACTATTATACCGAAGATAACAAGCCGCAGAGACCCGAAGATATCGATACTCACTACATTATTTTCCCACACGCTCATTTTCGCGACGCTGCACTTAATCCGGGAGATAAAGTGCAGCTTAAGGGCCCGCTTGACGGAGAACTCGACTTTAACGCATTCCCCGCCGGTACTCGCATTGGTTTCTTTTTAATTGCAGACGGCTGGAGCCCACGCACAGGGCAGCTTACAAGCGGTCGATGGATTCACTATTCCGACCATAATCTGAACACTCATATTTCAGACCCCTCAAAACGTGAGCAACTTGTTGTTTTTTATGATGTAGTTGAAGAAAAACTTGTTCTGGGATGGGAAGATATTTCACGGCAAGGTTCAAGTGACGAAGACTTTAACGATGTGATGTTCTATACCTCTTGGAACCCTGTAGAAAGCATTAATATGGCAGATGTGCCATTACTTGGCAATCCAGAGCAGGCTCCACGTAAGATTTACAATTTCGGCCCGGGTGAAGGCCGTTTTGGCACTCTTGCATTCGAAGATCTATGGCCTTCCTACGGCGATTACGATATGAACGATTTGGTGGTAGATTACCAAATTATGGAAACAGCAAACGCGAATAACAACATAGAAGAAATTGAGTTCCGTCTAAAAATTCGTGCTACTGGCGCCGCATTTGTGAACGGGCTGGGTTTTTCTTTCGATAATGTACCCGCTTCTAACGTGCGTGGAGTTACCGGAGCTCGCCTAACGACCGGAAATATACAAACACAGGCAAACGGTTTGGAAGAGGGCCATTCAAATGCTGTTTTCATCGCCTTCGATAACGCCAACGAAAATCTGCCTGGTTTTGCCAATGTTCTAGATCCTAATCGTGCAGTAGCATACGACGAGTTAGTTATTAATGTAGAATTTATTAATCCGGTGCCTAAAGAACAATTAGGCGCTATGCCATACAATCCATTTATATTTAGAAATGGTGATCGCGGCCGTGAAATTCATCTTCCTGGCATGAAACCTACTTCACTCGCAGACATATCGTTATTTGGCACACGAGATGATGGTTCAAAACCTGACCAAAACCACTGGTACCAAAGTAAGTCTAACCTTAACTGGGCAATAAATATTCCAGAAAGCGTACCCTATCCACGCGAAGGTGTAGATATGACAAACGCCATGCTTCGCTTCGCCGATTGGGCCCAGTCTGGCGGAGTTGTTTATCGTGATT
Organism: Balneolales bacterium; assembly: GCA_022565805.1. Lineage (GTDB taxonomy): Bacteria > Bacteroidota > Rhodothermia > Balneolales > Cyclonatronaceae > Cyclonatronum. The sequence goes on along the minus strand of JAIULZ010000219.1, from coordinate 2,846 downwards.
GGTACCTGAATAAGCCAGGTTACCGTGATAACAGCAAGCTTTTTATAAACCCAAATACAGATTAAACGCTTTTTCTTTGCTTTAAATCCTATTTGAGTTGCTCAATCTTTTCATGGTAAAACGGGTCTTGCCTCTACAGGCAGATCCGTTTTTTTTTGAGGTAATTAAAATTTACAACCCTCTCCTCCAACCAAGAGCAATAATCACTTTAAGGCTTTTAGCTAATTCCAAAAACCTATCTCCTCACATGCATCCTCACAATCCGCTCATTCTCCTGCTTTACTTCCGCAGCGGATTTCTTAGACCAAAGCTTAGAAGAGGCCTCCCGATAGCTGCGCTTGAGATCTTTGATGATGGGCCGCGGATAGTCATCACCCAGCGAAAAACCCATCATCTGCTGCTCCATATCTGAAATATTCCAGGGCTCGTGAATCAGAGCAGACGGCACTTTATCCAGCTCCGGCACCCATCGTTTTATAAAAACGCCCTCAGGATCATGATCCTGCGACTGCTTTACCGGGTTGTAAATCCGGATGGTGTTTATCCCCTGCGTTCCGGCCTGCATCTGAAACTGCGTGTAGTGAATACCGGGCTCAAAATCCAGAAACTGCTTTGCCAGCCACGGAGCTCCGGTTTGCCACGGCTGCCAGAGGTGATGCGTCAGAAATGAAGCAAGCATCGCCCGCATTCGGAAATTCAGATAGCCCGTTTCCGTAACGCAGCGGATGCAGGCATCAATCAGCGGAAATCCTGTTTCACCCTTTTTCCAGGCCTCGACCCAGGCATCGTTAATTTCAGTACGAATATCATCAAAACCACGATTGGTGTTTTCAAACTCGATACGTGGCTCGGTTTCAAACTTCTGGATAAAATGGCAGTGCCAGCGCAGCCTCGACATCATACTGTTCAGGCCTTTTTTGTTCCCGAATGCTTCCTTGCCCGATTTCACGGCCTGATACACCTGACGCACCGACACATTTCCCCAGGTAAGATAAGGCGAAAGCCTGCTGCAGGATTCCCGGCTTTCAAGCGGCTTTGAGATGTGTTTATTGTATGATGCCGCCCGGGATTTAACAAAAGAATCGAGCGTCTTTTCGGCCTCCGTTACCCCTCCCATCTGAAACTGCACCGGATTCTCATAGAACGTGTCGGCCAATGGCTCACCCTTCAGTTTTTGCAACAGTTCTTCGGGTAGCCTTGCCGTTTTCAGCCGACTCAAATCTGCCTCATCGGTCGGCGCAGCCATTCGGGCGTACCAGGCTTTTGTCCAGCCCTCACGATCCTTGATAGCACGCTGAACCCCGTTTGTTTGAAACTCATGCCAGTCAATTCCACGCGACCTGAACCATTTCGCCATTCGCTTATCACGCTTATAGGTGATGTCGGTTCCTGTTTCTTCATAGCTCCACACGGCCTTGATATCAAACGCCTCATGCAACAGTCCGAAAGCCATTTCTGCATCCGTATGGAAGGCATGTATTTCCGGGTGCAGGGTGATGCGTTCCGTTACCTCACCATGGTACGGGTACTGCTTCAGCCGCAATTTCAAATCGGTGATGCTTTGCCTTACAAAGCGCCAGTGGCGAATATCAAAATCGGGAGAATTCGCCTCAATTTCCGGCTCAAATAGTCGAAACAGCAACAGCGGGAGTCCGGAAGAAACGGCTTCCTTAAGCGGCAGATGATCACACAGCCTCAAATCACGCTTAAACCAAACAATACCGATGGGGAGATTTTCTTTCATGCCAGCCAAACATCAAAACGTGGCGAAAAGGTTCGGGGGTTTGGTTTGTAAAGTGAATTCGCGTTTATTTGAACATAAATGCGAAATTAGGGTCTGCAGCCTGAGTTACATCAATGGTTACCATGTAGTGGTTTACAAGCGACAGGGGATCTTTTGGCGTTGCCCTGGACGTTTGTAAATGATATGGAGGTTCAATCATCGGCAGGCGGGATAAATGGGTTAGGATGGTTACTTATTGTAGTTTGTCTTCGTCTTAATCATCTTGAATTTACATTAGGAAGGCTAAAAGGTTCCAAAATTACCATGCCATTTATTCTTTGATTTTCTCTTTGAAAATCAAAGAATAAGTGAAGATTTCCTTTTCTAAATTCATATGAATGGGATGTTCCAACTGCATAACAAAATTCGGGAGAAATTCCACAACCCGCGCGGGTGCACACAAGTTTCACTTCCACCCCGGCTCCGGGCTTTTCAGTAAACGAGCCACTCACATTGTTACAATAGGATCCTCCGGTTAGTTTTTTGTGGTATTCACCTTCAACCTCTTCATCCAAAAAGCCTAGCCAATGCAGCTCTTCTTCAGGCTCTATGGGTGATGTGTCACCATCGCCAGGGCGCAGAATTTCGCCGGATTCATACACAATTCGATCCAGTTTCCAGTACCCGAAAATAGTGTCAGGGTTTTCGTATGAATCAGTTGTATTACAAGCTGCGACCAAAAAAATCACAAGGTACATTAAGTAATGATATTTATGTAAAAAAACAATTTCATTAATTTAAGATTTTATGATATACCTGATTTATTGATTTAAACGCAAGGTCATTTGCAATTCGACAGCTATGCTAAGCAATCCTCCAATCACCTCACGTGAAAAACTATACACTATCGTTTATGGAAAGTAATTAAAAAAAATTTAAAGTTAACTCTAAAAATTAAAATACCCTTTAATATTTGAAGATGAAAATAAAACCAATGGGGGGCAAGTTTTTTAAACTAAGCCAGATTGTCGCTTATCGATGCCACTATAATCACTTGTGAGGGAAGCTTTTTTTAGACTATCTCTATCCTGGAAATATCATTTTAGAATAATGAATAGCTTTT
>JAIULZ010000218.1 GCA_022565805.1 Balneolales bacterium | reverse complement strand
CAGCAAAATGCAGGCGTATTTGTAATAGCTAAAAGCATGCCCGAAGGTCCAAGGGGTAGCCAAAAACGGATTAGCATATCGAAACCCAACCGCAGCGCTGCGACATATCCGTAGCCCGGGATGGAAGGCCGCCACAAAGTACGGCCTGAAGTCCCGGGAAACAGAAATCAGCGGTCAGAAGTCAGTCATAAAATAGATACAAACCAATAATAAATATGTACCAAATTTTTATGAAGCCATCATAAAACGAAGCATCTATCTGGGAAACTTATTACTCAAATTTAATTTTCTTCCCAAGAGAACTTTCCAACATTTTTATCACGTTCATTGCATCTTCCATCTTTATACCATGACTATCCGCAACAGCCTTTAGTGGAATGCGCTTATCCGAGTTTACAAGCAGTATAATTTCATTCATAAACTCGTTCAATAATTCCATACCGTCTTCTTCATCGTAATAGTCATCGTCAAAATCAAAATCAAAGTCATCGTCATCATCATCATCATCAAATTCAAACCCATCATTAATTTTTCCCTCCTTTTCAAATAAGTCTTCGTACTCATCAACTGTAAAATCTCCCAGCATATCGTTTAAAACCACTTGAGCTATAGCAGTGAGTTTTTCAACGGGCAAATCCTCAATATGTATACCTGAGGCACGCATAATTTCGGCATATTTCTTAAAACTCAATCTCGTTTGAGTTACCAAAGTTAGAATCCCTTCTTCCGAATCGTGATAGAGGCGGGCATAATGCGGGAAATCTTTCCATTCAGGTAAAGTATATCGAGTTACCTCTCCATTAGTTTTAAACTCGAACTGTTCGTTTAGTGGCTTTAAAAGGCTAACATCATCCAGCTCTATTTCAGTGATGCACGACTCGATAATATTGTCCTTATGCATAACTAAGGGCATTTCTGCGTAGTTTAGCAGTGCAAGAAATGGAAAAGGGTCATCCTGAATTTCAGTGTCAATATCTGTTTTGTTGTCTTCATTTGTTATATAAGAGGCAATGTACCAAATATCGGATGGCAGAATTCCATTATAGTAATTGAGGGGGCCAAACGTCTGATAACATTCCCCATTAAACTGTAGCTGAATAAACCAGCTCAAAATTCTTGGCCTTTCCTTCGATATAGAAGTAATTCCCGGAGAATACACAAGGTGTTCTTTACCCGAAATAATGTCTATCATCACATAAAAATCGGGAGCGGGCCTTTCTGAAATCACGCAAAAAACAAACCGGCTTGGGTATTTACTGAGATCAACAAGATACTGATACTCACTTTGGGGCAGCTCTTTTACTTCTGTATGGTTCAGGTAGCTTTTAATCTTACCTTTTTCCTTAAAAATGCAGTGATACATGTATTGAGCACACATGGCTTGTAAGAGCTCATAGTCGAAATCCCCAAAGTGCTTTTTATGCTTTCTTACGTTTTTATGAAAAAGCTTGTCTAATTTATTTTTCTCGGCGCTATACTCAAGCAGCCATTTATCTATAACGGTATCACTAACTACACTTTTCTTGATGCAATTAGTTTTTATTGACTCATAATCGGGTTTTTCAGCTTTAGCCATTTCTTTTATTTTCCGGGATGATGGTTTTTTTACATTACAGAAGGCTTTTAAAATATATTCTCCCGCATCGCCCTTTTTTAGACAGCGGCTTAATATAAAAAACCGCAGCCTAGTTGCTCTTTTGTAGATTGTATTTCTTATATAGGCAATTAAAGGCGTGCAAAAGAGTGATGTATTAAGCTTTCTTATACACAATGTATTCAATTGTACGTAGTCTTACAAAAAACAAGACTTCATTTTCTTATTCATAAAGCGTCGTCCGTATCGTAGCTAAATTGGCAGACAAGCACTTAAATTTGAAAACGTTCACATTACTCAACTGTAATCTGGGGGAATATTTGTAGTTTAGCTATATATAAATACGATATGCAAAGCACCGCCTATGTATCTTTTTTTGCTCTGTAGGTTTTTATTTGATTAACCTAAGGCAGCAGCATTTCCTTATTTATTAGAGTTAGAATTAGAATTACCTTTAGCCTGCATTATTCATAGCGTGGGTATTTTCATGCTTATGAAGCTGTTTAAAATAAGATTTTAGCCTATAAATGATTTATTTACTTAACTTACAGAAGGCTAAGTGATGCAATTCTCATTTATTACTTATGATTAATGCAGTTTATAGAATGGTTTTAGAGAACTTTTTTGTAGATGCAACTTTGTTTTGCTTTGTATTAATACTAGCATACTTTCACTAATTTTGCTTGTGGTTTTTTTAATGCCTGTATTGGCAAATGGAATCTCCTTAAAACTGTTATTGACCTTTTCTGTTTATGTCTGCATATCTGCGTGATTATTGTTACCGGCTCATACAAAATGAATCGGTGTATTTCGAGCTGATAAGCCGCAAAGAGACTATGGGCTTTGGCTTGTGGCACCTCACGGGCGATGAGTTCACTTTTTGGCTTAGTCCGGTAGTAAAGCAGGCTCTTGAAGCATCGGGTTCTATTCGTGATTCAATAGAGAGTAGAGTAGGAGAAATTATTCGGGATATCGGCCCCTCCGACCACACAGCCAATGAGCTTATTCCTTTTGAGATTCGTCTCCACGATCTTATAAATGAAAACATGAGCATAACCGGCCTGTTGCGTAAAGCGCAGCTCAAAGACGTGGAAGGCTCGCTTATTTTTGTGCTTTTTAACCATTTAGAAGGATATAAAGGTGCCGTAAGAACCCTGCAACAGCTATATCGCACGCGTAAAATGCTGGATCAGATTAGCGAAGTTTCCAGGGTAGGCGGCTGGGAAATAGATATGGTACGAAACCGCATGACATGGTCTAAGGTTACCCGTGAAATTCATGAAGTTGATGATGATTTCGTGCCCAATCCTCAAAATATTGTTCATTTTTATAAAGAGGGGAAAAACCGTGAACTACTGAAGCAGCTCAGTTTCGATGCCATGAAATATGGTCGTTCCCTCGATCATGATTTCCAGATTATTACCACAAGCGGTCGTGAAATATGGATTCGTGTTATTGCCTATTCCGAGTTTCGTAATGGAGTCTGTGAACGACTTTATGGTACTATTCAAGATGTAGATGCCGAAAAAAGAGCCGCTCTTGAGCTTATAGAATCTAAAAGACAGGCAGAAGCCGCTAATGTGGCTAAATCTGAGTTCCTTGCCAATATGAGCCACGAGATTCGTACGCCTCTTAACAGTATTATCGGTTTTTCTGAGCTATTGCTCCAAGGCAACCTCGACGAAGTGCAGCTGCAATACCTTAACTCGGTACACAGCTCTGGCATTGTTCTGCTTGAGCTTATAAATGATATTCTGGATTTTTCGAAAATTGAGGCGGGCAAGCTCGAGCTTTATATAGAAAAGACCGATTTTGTTGAAATGTGTGAACAAATCGCAGATATTCTACGCTTCCGTATCGCTAAAAGTAACCTCGAATTTCTTCTTAATCTCGAACCTAATTCACCCTCTTTTATTTGGGCAGACTCGGTAAGGCTTAAACAGGTTATCATAAATTTGCTTAGTAATGCATCTAAGTTTACCAATTCCGGAGAAATCGAATTCTCGGTTAAAGTATTAAGCGAACAAACATCAAACGAATGGAAAAATACCGTTACCATGCGTTTCGAAGTGCGCGACACCGGTATTGGTATACCTGCTGACAAGCAAAAGAAGATTTTTGATGCTTTTTCGCAAGCCGATGGTTCTACTACCCGTAAATATGGTGGCACAGGTCTCGGGCTTGCTATTTCCAACAGTCTGTTAAAACTGATGCACACTAACCTTAATCTGGAAAGTGAGGAAGGCAAGGGCAGTCGTTTTTGGTTTGATGTTACCCTGCCCTATAGCAGAGAAAAACGTAATACGCTGGAAGAGCTTAGCAAAATAAGCCATGTACTTATCGTAGACGATAACGAGAACAATGCCCGTATTCTCCAAAAAGTAATGGATAGCCGCGGTATTAGCTGCGATGTGCTACATTGTGCCGCAGATACACTGCATCATCTTAGAGGTACCAACTGGAGTTATGATGCCCTTATTTCTGATTACCACATGCCCGAAATGGACGGACTGGAAATGATCGGGCTTATCCGGGAGGATCTGAAGATCGGCTCAGATGAATTACCTATACTTTTATTACACAGCGACGCCAACGATCGCGTAATTTTTGATGCCTGCGAGCGCTATGGTATTCAGAGGCAAATGAATAAACCGGTTAGCAGTACTCAGCTTTTCGAAGCGCTTAGTAAATTAAAGAGTCATGTGCCTAAAAAGACTAAGGTAGCAGATTCAAAACAAGAGCATTGGAAAAGTGATACCGTTTTTCGCATTCTTATAGCTGATGATAATGTGGCGAACATGGTTCTTGCCAAGGCACTTGTTAAAAAATTCCTGCCCAATGCCATCATTTCTGAAGCAGCAGATGGTAAAGAGGTTGTTCTGCAGTATAAACAAGAGCAACCGCACCTTATTTTTATGGATGTTCAAATGCCCGAGCTAAGTGGGTATGAGGCAACAAAACGTATTCGCGAGAATTATATGGATGAAAATACTATTATAATTGCTCTTACTGCTGGTGCCATAAAAGGAGAGAAAGAGCGCTGCCTGAAAACCGGTATGAATGATTATTTGAGTAAACCCATCAATTTACAAGAAATGGAGCGACAGCTTAAGTACTATCTGGTCGACAAGCCCCGGAAATAAATTTCCTATACAAAAAGCTGTTATTCCGAATGTGTTGAATCCGGATGTACTGAGGGTATTACACATTAATGGGGCAGACCTGCATTACAGACTAAGAAATCAGGCTTTCAATACAGCAATGGCTATTAGCCTGCTGGCAGTCATTTTCATCCCCATAGTTCATGTTTTTTTTAGAACATCCTAAAATAGGATCTTCTTCACTGAAAGATCTTTAGACCGTTTCTTCCTGATTTATAGATATTCAGTGGCATACTCACCACAGCACGCACAGTCATTAACCAAGCTAAGTCAGCCTGCAAATCCGGAGCATGCCGAACCCTTTTTTAGCTCAGATTTTTATTTATTTAGTGGTATTCTTTTTGCTGCTAACTCAACTTCATCAAAATTTTAAATATCAAGCTTCATTCCATTTAAGCTACGTTCGGTAGTACTACATCTATTATTTTCTATAGAATAGCATATTTATTCAAGTGATTCAGGTAAAGAGCACCGTATGTGGGATATATTTCGAGATTTAATTCAGGATT
>JAIULZ010000217.1 GCA_022565805.1 Balneolales bacterium | reverse complement strand
TCCTTGAAATCAGTGAATCTGCCGAGGGCAACGGTCTAAACAAATCAAAGTGATAATCTCACATGATCAAGTCAACCACTATTAAAATTTAGGTATATAATCACTTACGAATCCTTCTGTTCGAAACGCAATGGTTGAATTAGAAATAATAATTTTAAATAAAATGTTCAATTACGTTGTCTTTATTCAAGCTTCAAATGTTATATACCTTTTATTTACTATGGACTTCTGCCGTGATTACTAAGTTATAGAGCTTTATTTTTGTATTTGCTTCAACTATCATTTCACCTCTAATTTCACCAGTAACATATGGCGCTTTTATCGAAAAGAATACTTCTCCACTGTTACCCGACTTTATTTTATCTTTACTAACACCATAACTCAATATGCCACAGTCGGGTCTTAAGGATAGAATTCGGAGTTCATTTGATCCTGAATTGACAAATTCAAATACTGCATTTATCGTTTCACCAGGTGTTACAACTCCAGCATTGAAAAACCTACTCGGAAATAGTTCAGCACTATTGTTAAGTTTGAGTATTTCACCCTTTTGTTTCCGTTTAATTGAATTAAAGTACCTAATCAAATCATTTAACAAGGTTCTGCTCGCATCTTCTTGTGTAATTGATACCTTTCGATCTTGTTGATTTATTCTGTACATATACCATGTACCTGAATTTCGTATAAACTGTTTTTCAAGGGGTATTTCACCCTCAAGATCACGCCGTAGCTTGTTTAAATCAATTTCAGAGAATGAGGATGAGAATATGAAGCCATCTGCTTCAATTGGCTCGACATATGGGTTTTGAGTGATTCCTTGCAACAACATAAAGTCCATTTCTGAAACAGTTCTGCCAATTTCGAAAGGCTCTCCACTTTTAAGTTTGATGGAGTATTCCAGTTCATCTCTTACTACTTCGAAGGATACCTCGCTTACATACAGTCTGCCATCCTTTATATCATAGATTACTTCACCTGATCCTATAATCCATCGTTGAAAGTTTTGAGAATAAAACGGCAATCGCTCCCAAATGACCTTGTTAGGAAGCATCGAAGATTCATTCAAAATTATCACACCTTTGTAATTTGTATTTCTGATGGAGGAAAAGCCAAGCTGAATAGCACCCGATTCTTGATCATTAGTTAGCCTTTCAAATTCAAAATAATCCGGCTTGTAAAATGGACCATTTTTTTCCGAAAAACGATACGCGCTAATTAATGATTGTAGCCCAAAAGGCACATCGCTATGGTATTTAAAACCGGGAATTTCGCGTTGTGACCAAACTATAGTTTCTTTCCATAACGAGTCTCTGTCGCTTTTGTAGAATGTAACGGGCAGAAAATCAAAATTTGCTACTGCAATGGGGGCGTTATAACCCGAAGAGTGCAAATAGCCTTTGCCTTCTTCAAACATACAGTATTGACCATCACAACGCGCTTTTGCAAGAATATTCGCTGAAGCTACATAAGATTCAGAAAGAATCATTTCCTGATAGGCGCGACTTGCATCTTCTACTATTCGCTCAAGTTCATTGGCATATAATTTGGAATCTACCTTTACAAACAGAACTAAAAGAATAGTAAAAGAGCACCTCAACATTTTAGATACGTTAGATTGTAAATCAGGCTGTTTACTCATATCAGTCTAATTGTAAAAGAAAGCTATGCAAAACCTTCTGTAAGTTAACGTTTAGCGTTATTCTAACTTAAACCTGTATACTGTTTTTGTCTCTTCCATTTCATTAATTACAGCGCTTGTGTAAAACCAGGGAGAAATATATCCTGATATTTTAACCAATTCGGGCATATCAATGTCGGCAACAAGCACTCCGTTATCGTAGACCTGAATACCAAAGCCGTTATCATTTCCGCGAGAATAGCTTCTGAACAAGAAATCTCTTTCGGGCACATATCTAAGAGAAGTATACACCCCTTCTGAACTCCACGCATCGTTCAAATGTCTGGCAAACTCATTCGCGCTGTTTGCATTGGAAGCGGTGTAGTTTGTATACATATTGCTGCCAGAAACTCCATACGATTTAATATGCCTGAAATCCATGTCGAAATGATGAATGAGTGAATCTGCACCGAATGTTACGGCAAGTATGTCATCGGAGATTAAATCAAAAAAGGGAACTGAAAAGTGCCTGATTTCAGGTCTGTCGCTAAATATGGGCGAGAGTCTTCCAAAAATGCGCTCTACATCTCCCGACTCTATATGCTTTTGCGCAAATAAGCGGGCTTGATCGGCATACAGATCGGAATTTAAATGGAAATCCGTATCACCGGGCAGGCCGCCAAGCAAAGGCAAAAAAACATAGTCATTGGTTGAGCGCATATCGCTGATCATATAAGCCAGATTATACGACCGCTGATCTTCAGGAGTGGGGTTTCTAAGCAGGTATTCAACAGGCTGCTCCTGCCTGAAACGAATGATAGAGGATTGTGTTCGCTCTAAATCCCGGTTAAATACGTAGTAATCGTACGAGCTACCCACAAATATATGTCCCCCATTTGGTTTTTGTGAGTAAAATGTGATACCGGAATTAGGTATTTCAGAGGGTCCCTGCCCAATACCGAGCCTGCGCTCATGTAAATTACCATCTTTATCAAAGGTATACATCCATGCAAACCGATAGTCTATAAAATACAGAGAATCGTTAGCAACATGTAAAAACCCGGAAAGAGACGACTCAACATGATCTAATAATATGGCTCCAGTCTCTACCGAATTAAACCTGATATCCGTTTCGGTCGTAGGTGATTCGGTATAAAAAAACCGACTTGATTCGGTATCAATTTTAGTACAAGCGCATATACATGCCAAAGCCATACTAAAATCAGGATTTTTTTCATAGAGATTATTATGAATTGCATTATCCATTGATTTAAAAGTTTCACTTATCTAATTCTATAGACTTAACGATTGGAAATATCCTAAAAGGGACAATATCTCCGGGTAAACTTCATTTTCATAGATTGGGGTAAGGTCTCCTCTTCTCGTACTTATTATTTGCAGAAATGGCTTTCCAGAATTATTCGTAAATTGATCTTCAAGAGATGAGTTTTTTTCGAGATCATTTCTCAAGGCAGTAGTATCAAGCCAATTGAAAATATTGGAATATTCTTCGAGTAAACCACCGGAATAGCTTACAAGCGGGTTGCCTTTATATCGTTCAACAATTCTGAACTCATTGTCAGTAACAGCCCGGCTTTTCTCTAACGGCTCTTGAACCAGAATCGAACTCTTAAACTCAACACCGCTTCTGTTGTGACTTACGGTAATTTCACTTACAAATAACTTTTCATTATACAATGTGAAGCGCACATCAGCCTGCACCAAAATCCATCTTTGAAAAACAGGCTGATAAAAGGGGACTCTATCAAATACTATTCTGCTCACATTATAATCGGCACCAATGTAAATTTCACCCTCATAATTTGCTATATCGAGATCTTTAAACCGTATCGTTTTGAGGTAATTATGAGCGTTATAGATTTCCGGTTTTTGAACTAATTCCAGCTCATAATTCTTCCTATCTGCCATTACCCCGTTTTTTTCGAAAAACCTGAACATCGTAAAGGTGGAATTTATAATTGGCTGAATATCTGACATATAGTCGAATTCAAGAATTTCATAACTATGCTCCAACAAATCTAACCAAGCCTCAGAGCGGTTACTTTTTGCGATCTCAGATGCAATAAAGCTAAAATTAGCTACGGGTATCATGCAATCGTAGCCTGCAGAATGTAGATATCCTTTTTTTAAGGTCAGAGCTCCGTAAACCCCATCCACCTTGGCTTGCTCAGCATATTTAGCTGGCGCTATATACCCAAGTTCATAAATTGTATTGAAGTAATTTCTGGCTGCTTTTCTCAAAACATCCTCAGGATTATCAGGATCAAAAGAAGAGCAAGAGCTTATCAAGAAAACCAAAAATAGGAGCAAGGTCATTGGTCCGGAAAAGCTGAGAAAGGCATTCTTATCAAATTTTGAAGACATTATTTTCATAGGTCTTTAATTTGGAGTCGGTATATGAATTTCTGTTCGTTTTGTTCATCAAAATGAATGTTGGAGTAAAACCATGGCTCGCTATATCCAGAAATCTGGAAGTAGTTTCCATTTCTGTGATCTCCTGTTTTGGGCACCAATATGTCGGCAAGCAACATGTTTCCACGATAAATCTGAAGACCGTCGTGCTGTGAATCAGATGAAATTCTATAAGACCGGAAACATAAAGTATGTTCCTCAATACAGCTTAGAGTAGTGTAAAAGTCTCTTCCAACAACTTCACGCATCATATGTCTTTGCACTTCGTTCGGATTGGAATAATCCGGCATATCCGAAAAGTCGCGCTTTTTGTGCTTACCAGAAAAGCCAAACGATTGTATATGATTGAAATCAAGATCGAACTTATGAAGAAGTGAGTCGGCTGCATAGGATATTAGTAGCTCTCCATCAGGCAGTATGTCAAAATCAAAAATTGAGAACGTCCGTACCCGTCCATCCTGAGCATAAATAGGCGAGAAACGGCCAAAAACCCGCTCGACTTCTCCGGTATTCAAATTTAATTCACCCAAAATTCTGGCTTCGGAGGCGTATAGGTCCGTAAACAAGTGAAATTCACTAAAACCGGGCGGAGCAGAGAATAAAGGTAGATATGCATAGTCCCCGTAGAGCCTCAAGCTGCTTGTATCATAAGCTAGGTTGTACGACCGCTGTGCCTCAGGAACAGGGTTTTGCTGTAAATACTCAATGGGATGCTCGCTTTTCCATCGAATAACGCCATTATGAGTACGATTCAGATCATTATCAAACTGATAGAAGTCTGCAGAGCTTCCAACCAGGAAAAAGCCAGTATCATGAGGATTAAAAAACTGTATTCCAGTCATTGGAATCTCTTTAGGCCCGTGACCCTGACCCATTTCGCGACGCTGCAATGATCCTTCCGAATCAAAGATGTACATCCAGCCGAATCGTGCATCGAGATAGTAAATCTGGTTTTCACGAATTGTAGCAAAACCGGTAAATGATGATGAAACACTATCCAGGGAAAGCGTATCAATCTGAATTTCTACGGAGCGTTCGTACACTTCGATGACGGGCTCCTGATGAAAATAAGTGCTCGATGATCCAGGGTTTTTATTACAACCCAAAAAGAGTGTGGCCAAGATTAAAATAAATAAGCTCTGGGCTAATTAACATTTGAAGAGCCCGATTCTGCGGAAAAATGAATCCTTGGGGGCGAGCCCCCAAGGATTTTCGGA
>JAIULZ010000216.1 GCA_022565805.1 Balneolales bacterium | reverse complement strand
CCCGGATTACGGACTGCTTCGCGGAGTCCTCCATCCGGGGTTACAATATCGGTCGTGCCTAACGGCACTGTTTGAAATTGAGCTTCGAATCGTAAAACCGGCATTTTCAATGAAGATCGAATTTACTTGTCCTGCTCCTCCAGGCTACAGATATGTCGCCGCTCTGCGGATGGTTTTGGATATGGTAATCTGTTTTTGAGCATAACCCTCGGTCCACCGTCTTCGGTCCTCGGTCAACAATATCGGTCATGCCTAATGGCATTATTTGGAATCGGGCTTCGTAACATAAATCAATACTTTCACTGTCCGGCTAATTAATGAGGCACACACAGTATCCCCGCCTCTCCAGGTCCCTCGTTCTCTCTGTATTGAGCTCTCCATTACAGTTCAGTTCGCCACGAACCGGTGGTTTATAATTTGAGACCCCATCTGGCCTTGCGAGAAAATGGCGTTAAGAACCGTAGCGTAATGGAGCGTTCGTAAAAGTCCAGCGAATTTGCACTGATTAACGCGAATTCAATGTATTAACTGTTGGTAAGAGAGGTCTTTAAATTGGAGTTTTTATTTGCTTATTGGTCTTTATTCGTCCTGGAAAAATTCACCATCCACCATTGGGAGCGAAGCGACAATTCATACTTAATTTAGTTTTCTTTCCTTTTTTTTAACCATATTAGAGTAATAATTTTCATTTATCATTCTTTAGTGTAGAAACCATGACAGCCATTTTTTCGCCTCAATGGATGCAGGATTGGAAATCTGCTATCAATAGTTCTTCGGAGTATCATAAGCATGGCAAGGGCTGGAAAGATCCCTTAATTCTGAAGTTCAGCAGTGGTCAGGAAAATCTGCCTCAGAAAGGCGTAACCGGCTTTTGGCTGGATTTGTATGAGGGCAAATGCCGGGCTATTCGCTATGCCAACCCCGCTGATGAAGCCAATACACCCACCGTTTTAAGCGCCGGTTTTGACCACTGGAAGAGCATGATAGAATCGGGTAGCGATCCTCTTTTTCTTTTAATGAAAGGCACTATTAGTCTGGAAAAAGGCAGCCTGCTGAAATTAACCGGTCAGCGCAATGCTGCAAAAGCCTTATTAAAAGCCGCATCTGATATTACGTCTGACAACCATTATGCTGAACCCGCTCACAGCCTTAGCAATATTCTCACCGTGGCGACAGTGGCCGTTGAGCGCACTGCATTTTCAACCACAACCAAAGGCCTGGATTTCGATAGCTTTCCCATGCAGCTTTTCCAGAAAGCAAAGCAGTTAGGCATTTGGAACCCATCCGATATTGATTTTTCTAAAGACAAGGAACAATGGCAGGCTTTTTCCGAGCTTGAAAAAAACGTTCTCATGCATCTTACCGGAATGTTTGTAGCCGGCGAGGAAGCAGTAACCCTGGATTTACTCCCGCTGATTATGACCGTAGCCGAAGAGGGCCGCATCGAAGAAGAAATTTTCCTTACCTCTTTTTTATGGGAGGAAGCTAAACATACCGAGTTTTTTGCCCGTTTTCTCAAGGAAGTGACTGGCGGGCACATCAATATGCAGCATTTCCACGGACCGGCCTATAAATCTTTGTTCTACGAAGAGCTGCATGAGGCTTTGAATCGCCTTAAAACAGACAAAAGTCCGGAAAGTCAGCTTAGGGCGTCTGTTACCTATAACCTGATTGTGGAAGGTACGCTGGCCGAAACCGGCTACGAAGCCTACTTTAACATGCTTACCGAGCAGGATATTTTACCCGGGTTACGTGAAGGTATTGGCCACCTTAAGAGAGACGAATCCCGGCACATTGCTTTTGGACTTTATTTTATAAAGCGTTTGATCTCGGCTCATCCTCATCTGAATGACCTTTTGGAACAGGAAGCCGGCCGCCTGCTGCATAAAGCCATAGATGTGGTAAATGAAATTTTCGATCCGCATCCGGAAATGCCCTTTGGCCTTGATCGGGGCTGGTATATCGAATATGCAAGTAGTCAATTCTCAAAACGAATTGCCAAGCTAACGTCTTAGCGGAGGTGAAATCATAGTATGATTAAAGAATATGACCGTATAAACCTACAGAATCAAAACAAGACAGATGCCATATTTGATTTATAAAAAGCTCTGAACCATAAAGAATACAGTTCAGAGCTTCGAATTGCAACTTAAAACCTGAAACGATAGCCGGCTAAAATATTATTGAAACTGAAAAAGTTTTGATTAGCATACTCAATATATAAAGATCCAGCACCGAAGTCGGCGGAAGCCCCTAAGTGAAAAGACCAAAGAAACTGAATTCCGGAGGCATAACCAGGAGGATTACTAAACGCTTTAATACCTACCCCCAGACCTGTATACGGACTAAACGGAGATATATTTACGTAAGGAATCTGGGGTAGAGGTATCAATGTTATGGCATTCAGATTATACATACGGGTTTTACCTCCTAAACCAATTACGAATTCAGGTATCAATTCAAAGCGATCCCCAAACAGAGAACCATAGTCGCCCCGAACACCAAACGAGGCCTGGAGCGGGTTTATTAATCCTAAATGAACAGAAACCCCCTGCAGTTCTCCGGTGGCTGCAGGTGCGGTTTGTAACAACTCAGTTTCTATGGTCTCACTTTCACTCACGCTCTGTACGGCTATAATATTCTGAGCACTCTCAAGGCGTGCTTCAAGTTCAGCAATACGAATCTCCATATCCCGCTCCCTTTCAGTACGTAGCTGCATAGTCTCATTTTGGCTACGTTCATTTTCACGATCTCTTTCGCGAATTCGCTCAGCAATCAGGCGCTCCATTTCACGAAACATACTATCTGTAGCTACCGCTGGTGCAGTATGTGAAACAACCGGGGCTGATACAGGCTGTACTGTAACAGGAGCTTGAGCGGGTGGACCAAACCTTATAAAAATTTCACCTTCATCAAGAACTGGAAGGCTAATAATGCGGTTATCTGGTGTCCGTACGTTTTGATGTTGTGCCAATTGCGTGCCCATGGCCAAGCGCATTGCAGAATCTTGTACTTGATTAAGCTGAAGCTGCAAATTGCTCGCAGTAAGAGTGTCACCTTGAGCAAGAGAGCGGGCGATTTCAGTAGAAAGGGCGGCCTCTCGCATAACGAGCAAACGCTGCTGAGACTCTAACTGGTGGTCGTCAATATGACGGCGTGAAGCTGTAGATGCTTGTCTTCCCGTTGATGTTCTACGGGCGCGATATTCGAATTCACCTATACTGTAGGTTACTCCAAGAGTAAACATAGGACTAAGCTCGATTCGAGATGGCGAAAGCCTGTTGTCGACTCCGTCTTGTGTTAGCATTAAAGCGCGAACATCTCCTGTAAAGCTTACATTACTCGTAAATGCCACTTCAATACCAGCTCCCGCGGTTGCAAAAGGCTGGCTTTTGGCTCGTATAAGGCTTTCCGGACGGAAGTTGCTATGTACGTGCAAGTAGCCACCACCAGCAAGTAAATACGGTGATACAGATGTTTGGAAAAAGGATGCTTTAAATTCTGCTCCGTATGCATTTATATCATCCAAGCGAATACCACCATTGGCATCGACTCCGTGCCAATAAAAACCACGAACACCTGCAAAGGGGCCGAAATCGGCTCCAAATTGCAAACCTATAAAGTGTAATGCAGAGGGGAAACCGAGCTCTTCGTTACTAATAAATGCTTGGCTATAAACTGGTCCACCAACCCAACGAAGATTTGTAAGGCCACCATTAAACTCATCGAGAAAAAGGACCATTCTATCTGAAGGCTCTGTAGTCTGGCCTCCAAGATAAATTTTAAGTCCACCTGTAAAATTCCAATTTGTAACCAATTGCTGAGAGAAATTATTGGTTTCGATCTGGCCGGCTATAAGGTCTCGACCGCTTAAAAAGGCAGATGCCGGATTGTAACGATAGCCAGTATGAGCACCCTGCACAAATAATGTATAACGTGAGGCTACAGTAAACATTAAGCCAGCGCCTGCACTTAAAAACAAACTCTCGCTAGAGTTAAGCGTGTTCCGTGTAAACCGAACAACACCGGTACCAGCAGTAACGTAAGGTACCACTGAAGAACTTGACAGGTTTACCTTAGTTGATAACCCGTAGCGCTCCATATTCACTCTTGGATTTCTTAATGCATTAAGTCTTTGGCGAAGCACAGGGTCGGTTGTTCTGAGGTTTGAGAAGTCTGTATGATAGCTTTCCCCAAATAAATAAGAAGCCTGTACTTCTAAATATTGCCCAAGACCAACACCAAATGAACCACCGAAGGCGTAGCCAGGTTTTAATGCTGCATTATTTTCAAACAAGGTATACTCAATTGCAGGTGAAAAGCTAAAACTTACACCAGAAACCTGAGCCTTGAGATCAATTGGTTTTAACATACTCAAACTTAACCAAAGTAAAGTCAAGCAAATTACGAATATCGTTTTATTCATAGAGTCAATATAATAGCGCCTTAGACAGAACCGTAATAAAATTAATTTTTTGGTGACAGTTGCAAAAACAAAACTCCCGGAACCGGGGGAATTCCATCATAACGATTAGAAAAGTTGCTTAAATCTACTACTTGTTCTTTAGCCATTTCCAGAGAATCACGGAATTGCCCTTGGGCTGGTATGCGATCTAACCTCAAGGGTGGTTGCAGCAGTAACGAAGTAAGACGAGCTTCGGAGCCAGCAGCTGGCTGAAGTTCAACCCTGTTTGCGGTAATACTAAAGTTGCCGGAGATTATAGATTCAGGTCCATTTATAAATTGATAGTTTAACAGAAACTGCCCGCCTTCTGTTAGTCTCAAAAAAGTGTTTTGGACCACAAGTGTATCCAAAACATTAGCAGGCTGAATAGCGGCAGCAGATGGAACGAACTCATATCGAATGAAATCGTACGTACCAGCTACCTCGCTTGGCAAAATATTTACAGGGTTATCTTTTGAACAGCCAACCCATAATAACGCGACTAGAGCAAAAAATAAACTTATAGTAATCCATTGATATCCAATTTTAATCATAAGAAAAGCACTTAAACGGAAGGTTAATTAATTATGTAAAGTTAAAGTGGAAAGTTATTAAAACAGGAAACACTCCATAATCCCTGAAAACGCTCAAAAAGTATTTGGTAAAACTCGATATAATTGTAAGGCTCTGCAATGCATGTTGTTATCCCTGGCTTATTTTGAATAGCTTACCTCACGTATAATTTACCACTAATAAAAAATTAAACATATAGGAGGGTGTAAAATAAACTCTGTCTAAGAATTTTAATTAATAATTAATAATTAATAACTTAGGCAATTATGACACAAAAAGAGATAGATGAATTA